>JAISHN010000037.1 GCA_031262635.1 Holosporaceae bacterium | reverse complement strand
ATTATCGTATAAATCATACGCAGACGTTTGCGAAGAAACACAATCACATAAACGGGATAGAGAATTTTTGGAATCAAGCTAAGAGGCATTTGAGAAAGTTTAATGGGATTGACAAAAGGTATTTTTATTTGTTTCTTAAGAAGCGCGAGCGGAGATTTAACGTCGGAGAACCTTCTAAGCTCCTAAAAGACCTTAAATCTATCCTCAAATCTACCGGTTAAACCTATTAGGCGCCTGCCCCTTATTAAATCAGGCGGATTCCGCGTAAGAATCGAGTTTGTAATGAAGCGAACGGAGAGAAACGCCTAATTTTTTAGAAACCAACGTCTTGTTTCCATTGAATTTTTTCATTGTTCGCAAAATGGTTTCGCGTTCGATTTGTCGTAACGTTTTCACTTGTTGATTCTGGATCAAAGAAAAATCGTCGACGATTTGGTCGGAGGACAGCAAAACCGATCTATGGACAAAATTTTCCAACTCGCGAACGTTGCCTTTCCACTCGCGTTCTTGCGCCGACGCGATAAAGCGATCGGACAGAGTTTTGCGTCCGTCGGAATATTTTTCGCAGAAAAATTTTGCAAGCGGCTCGATATCTAAAGGACGATCGTTTAATTTTGGCATTTCTATAGCGATTACGTTCAATCTGTAGAAAAGATCCTCGCGAAAGCTTCCGTTTTCAACTTCGCGACGCAAATTGCGGTTGCTAGTCGCGATTACTCTGAAGTCGGATTTCACAATCCCGTTTCCTCCGAGTCGCGAAAACTCTTTTTCTTGAATCGCTCGCAAAAGCTTTGCCTGTAGGCCGAGCGGAATCTCGCTTATCTCGTCCAATAAAATCGTCCCGCGTCCCGCTTCTTCGAATTTGCCGATTCTCCGCTGAATCGCGTTCGTGAACGCCCCTTTTTCGTGTCCGAATAATTCCGATTCCAGCAAAGTTTCGGGAATCGCCGCGCAATTTACAGTTACGTAATTTTGCGACGATCTATCGCTTTTCTGATAGATATATTTTGCGAGAACTTCTTTTCCCGTTCCAGTTTCTCCCGTTATAAGAACGGACGCGTTTGTCGCGGCGATCTTATCGGCGATTTTAAAGACGCTTTTTGTCGCGGGATCAACCGCGATTGGAGCAAAACGATTTGCGATTCCTTTTTTAATTATCTTTTCTATCGAATGAATTGAGAGCAAATTTACGACGACTTCGTTTTTCAGCGACGGAGCGTAATTTGGCGAAGTCGCGACGGAAACTACGGTATTTTGCGAGTCTTTAGGAAGCAAACGAGTAAGGTCGCCGTCGATTATAACAACGTCGTCCGGCTGCAGTTGAGTTTTGATTTCTTTCTTAAAAAACAACGGCGGACAATTAAACGTTTTCGATATCTCGATTATTTCATAGAGCGATCGCTCGAGTTTCTCGCCGACTACGATAATTCTCATTCTCAAAACCTCCGAGAAGGAATTTAGATATACTTTGTTAAGAAAACGTGAATGATTCCGCGGCGCTTTTTTTACTCGACCGACACGTTTTCAATATGAATAGGAAGCCGCCAATCGGCGACTAAAATAACGTCGTACCGCGGAAAAATCCGGTTCGAGTCCCGTCGACGATTCATGAAGATCTCGGAGGCTCGCCGCATATGTTTTAGTTGCTTGATTTTGATTGCGTCGTAGCATTTTTCTACGCTTTTTCGAGATTTCACCTCCACAAACGCAAGCGAGTCGGCTTTTTGAGCGACGATATCTATTTCTCCGCAGACGGTTTTGTATCTTCTAGCGAGAATTCTGTAACCTTTAAGTTTTAGCAAACAAACCGCTATGAATTCCCCGAGATACCCTTTGCGTTCTTTTTTGTTCACGATCAAACTCTACGCGCGTTCTCTATAAAAAAAAGCGGCTCTAAGGCCGCTTTTTTTCGCAAGTTCAGACTCTTTATCTAATGATATTGAAGCTGTTCTTCTTTGGAGTACTAAATCCGTCCTTAGACACGCTGGTTCCAAGGTATATTGTCTGTTCGCTGTTATGGCCGTTGGAAGTCTGAGCGGTTTTGTCATCATAAGAGTTATACTGCTCGTGAACGACTTTAACGTCAAAGAAGTCAGCGTCATATTTAACGGTGAAGATCTTACCGGACATTCCAGGTCTTCTCCACAGCTCAACGTCGGTTTCCAGCCCCTTAACGGCTTCAGGTCTGTAAGACATATGGCCATACGTTCTTTTCTGTTTGTCTTCGAAGTTCAGGAATGTTCCCTCAACCATGAATTCAGGAGTTATATCCCAAGAGCATGTTAAGTTAAGTCTCTTGTCTGGAGATCTGCGGTTGTTCCCCATTGAAGGATCGTCGTAACTCAAGCCTCCGATCAAGATTATCGAACAAGTTTTATAGATTCTAGTCGTGAAGCATAAGGTGTACTCGCGCAGTCTCTTATCGCTTAGCCTATCGGCGGAGCTGCTCCATTCGCTGTTGAATATAAAGGCCGGAGTAATTCCCCAAATTGGTTTTGTATAGAGCCTGAGAGTAACCTTTCTTGTAGAAGCGCCCTCGCTAGAACGACTCTTAAACTTTTGCATCTTTGCGTCGCCGGCAAAGTACTCGTCGATGATCTCGTCTAAATTTTTCTCTACGTCTTCGGATACGCCAAGATCGCTGTAGCCTCTTCCTTGGTAAGCTAACAACGCTTCAAAGAATATTCCCGCGTCGTTTTCGGGAAGAGCGTAGAAAATTCCGTATCCGCCCGTTCTGCGAGTCTTTTCGCCGGCGCGAGAGTCGCTGTAGGCTATGTTTGGAGAGATTTTTCCAAAAGCTCCGCTAAAGATAACGGCGCTGTCGATAGTAAACGCTTTTTCGTAAGCCTGCGCTCCGATTCCGGCAGTGATATCGTCGGAGAAACCGTATCTGTAGTTCGCGCTATAGCGAGGCTTTTTTGTGTAGCGTATTCTATAAGGATCTTCCAAATGCCAGGTATGATTGCAAAGAACGGTAAAATCAAAATCGTCTTTGCCCTGAGCAAGCATGCCGTAGCCGCTGAAGTAGTCTATTTTTATAACGTCGCTTCTGTCTATTTGATCGCGAATTTTTATCGAAGCTCCAGGTATTCTGGCTTCCGGCGTAAGGTCTTCGATAGAGTAAAGGCCGGAAGCGAAGTTTTGCATGCAGGTAAACTGACCGTCTATTCTGTATTCAATTCTGCTAGGTCTTCCAAGAAGTATAGTATCGCCCGCGCCAATTACAGAGCCGTTCCCGTCCTGTCTGAAGACGCTTATTCCGCCTCCGGTCATGCCCTGCTGGAAACCGATCGTATTGCTTGTTCTGGTATCTCCAATCATCGCGCGGAAGTTATGATTCTTGTTTGTATAAACCGCTCGAGTATAGTTTCTATAAAAGTGAGGCTTATTTAAGGTACTCTCGAGAACTTTTGTCGTAATTACTTCTTTTCTTTTTTTGCCGTTAAATTTTTCGCCAAAAGTCTCGTAAAAATCCGCTCTGTCATGGTCTGGAATAGTTCCCCACCAGTAAGTCGGCTTCTTTATATGTCCGTTGTAGCTAAACTGACGACCGTAGTAAGCGTCCGCGTCAATACGCCAATTGTCGAACGCTAAATATGGCGTCAAAGCGACGGCGGAAGAATTTTTAGGTCCCAAAGGATAATTATTATCTCTCTCGTGAGCGAATTTTATGTTTAAAAAGCTGTCTTCGTAGCCGGATTCTTTTTTCTTCTTGTCCGAGCTTGACGCTTTTTCTTCTTTAGAGCTAGAGTCTGAAACTTCTTCCGCAACCGCGCCGCCGCACATAAATAATAGAGAACAAGCTGCTAATCCTTTGGCAACTTTGAACATATAACTCTCCCACGTTAAAAAGTACCAAAACTTATCATGATTTTTAGATAATTGCAAAAATATTTGCGTTTTTTTATACAAATAATAGATTAGCGGATGAGTTTATCGCTGAAACGCTAAGTATTCCGCCTCTATTTTTATCATTGCTAAGAACGCGTCCCGCAGCGGCGCGGTTTTTGTAAAGTCGATCATTCGTCGCCTCTTCGTCGTTCTGAGCGAAGCGAAGGATCCAGACGGCGAGTGCGCCGGAAAAGCGCGTGGATCCTTCGTCGGACTTTGTCTTCCTCAAGGATGACGCAAAGGAGAGGGCGTAAGGGTTTGCTCCACCCCATGGCATTCCATAAACGCTGATATTTCAGGAGAGTTTGAAAAATCGTTTTGCTTTTTAGCTCTTCTGCTTATTTCTAGTTTTTCAATGCTTGAACAGGATAGGTAAAAATGCAAATTCGAGAATGTTATACTCTGAAATTAGGGCCAAAAAATCTGTGGGGGAATGCTTAAAAACCTTGTAACTTCAATGTTTGAGCAACCATGGGGTGGAGTAAGGGCGTAAGGGCACCTAAAGGATTAGAAACCGCATTATGGTTGAAGGGGATTATGAATTACTAGCTTATTGTAGTCGACTTTATTTATTTTACGTCCTTGCGAGAAGCGAAGCTCGAAGCATGTATGAGCCTTAGAGGTGGAAACTTCGCGATATAGAGCTAATATTGCGAAGTGGGGACGCGGTAAACTGAGACGAAGCAAAGAGATTTTACTCTGCTGGATTGATTAGTCCGCATCCTCGTAAGTAAGCCGGACCGTATCTTAGAGCCTGATCTTCAGAGACTCTGCATTCACATGTTTGGCGACTTACCAAGGCATTGTAATTTTGGAGGAACGCTTATGTCAAATCTTGTTCTCGGCGTCGACGTTTCAAAAAAGGAGTTAAGTCTCGCCCTTTTAAAAAACGAAAAATTTTTCGCTAAAACCGTCCTCAACTCCGCCGCGGGTTTCAAAGATATCTTAAAATTTATCTCTCAAAAATCAGACGAAAAGCCGGAAGTTTATATGGAGGCAACCGGCAGTTATTCCGAGCCCGTCGCCGAAAGTTAAAAGAACGGAAAAAATTTCACAAACAAATTCTCTGCGCCGTCATCCGCAAAATGCTGCATATTATTTTCGCTATACTCAAATATAACTCAAAATTCAGCGAGAACCATCTCAATGTTTACTCTTGACTCCAACTCTCCGACACCGTATCAATCCAGAAAAGCGGAGAAACTAGTATAAATTCTGGATCGCCGCGTCGGACTTCGCCCTCCCTCTCCCCTTGCGGGAGAGGATCGGGGCCTTCCTCCACCCCATTGTGGCATCATCTCAGTAATCTTCTGACTAAAGTCTTAATTATTTTCGGAATCATCCCTTGACAACGTCAATATGTTATAATAATGTTTGAAAGAAGAGAGGGAATATGAACTTTATAGAATTCAACAAACAATTTAAGAATGATAAAGACGTTATTAAGT
>JAISHN010000001.1 GCA_031262635.1 Holosporaceae bacterium | reverse complement strand
GATCAGAAGAAGCATGAATCCTCGTTTATCAGAGCGTTAAGGCATCTTCTTCCAAAGAAATATTCGTATACAATTGTTTCGGATCGAGGATTTGGGAACGATCGTTTCGCGGAATTATGCGCCGACAAAGGCTTCGATTATGTTTTGAGAGTCAACGAAAATCTCAACGTTCGAATTGGAGATAAAGTCTGTAATTTAAGCGATTTTAAAGGAAAAAATGAGAAATTTTCAGCGTATGTTTTCGCTTGGGAAAAAGAAGTTGAGTTTGAAGTTCATACGGAAAATGAATCGACGCGGTTTTTAATGGCTTCTAAGCCTGACATCTCGGGGCGCGAGATATATAAAAAGAGATTTTCGATTGAAAAATGCTTTCAGGATCAAAAAAGCTCTGGATTTAATATTGAGAAGTGTAAAATTCGGAAATATGACAGATTTAAAAGGCTTTATTTTGCAATGTGTTTAGCGCAATTGTTTGTGGTAATGATCGGAGAATATATCGAAAATGAAAATCATCCTCTAAAAAAAAGATTTCGTATACTCGTAGGCGCGATCTCAGCATTTTCAAACTCGGATGGTATGCTTGCAAGACGTTATTTGGTAAAATAAGAAAAATAATTAAGACTTTAGTCAGAAGATTACTGAGATGATGCCACAATGGGGTGGAGGAAGGGGTTGGGGTGAGGGGAGCATTCCTTCCTCTACGTCATCCTGGAGGAGGACGCAGTCCGACAAAAGATCCATACGAGAATGTTTCCGCGCCTTCGCCGCATGGATCCTTAGGCCGCAAGCGGCCTCTCAAATACCGGCTTTAGTCGTAAGCGTATCCGTAAGAAGATCCTTGTTGCCCAGCGGCTCCAGCTCCTCTTACCGTTGTAGGCGCGATCCAATGAGAAGAACCGTATGCCCCGCTTCCTCTAGTTCCTGCGGCCGATTGCGGCTCCATCGACGCTTGTCTGGCGTTAAGAGCTGCGTTCCTACCAGCCTCGTTCGCCTTGTATTGAGCGCCTTGCGTCGTTTGCCTCAACTTCGATTGCATCCCGTCTGGCGTTAGTCCGTCGACTCTATAGCGATTATTCTCCCACTTTGTAGAATCAAACTGCCGCGCGGCGGCGGCCTGTCTCGTCCGAGGAGCTGGCGGCGGCGTAGGTATAGCCGATACGGGCCGACTGAGTTCGTCTTCTACCATAGTCCTAGTCTGAGGATGCATGTTCGGCATTATCGTTCTCAACCTACTTTCAATTTCAGAGATATCGTTGAATAGACCTTGATTGTCGCTTATTATTCCGCCGAGCGTACTAGATATGGCTTTATACATTTTCAACTTTGCAAGGAGACTAACGTCGTCCGATTCTCCCAAATCTCTGCACATAGCCTCTATGGCTGACGCGGCCGCGCGGGCGGCGTCAACAACCTTTGTCATTGAGTATGAAGTCCCAAGCGCGTCCGCAAAATCTGCGTGCGCGGTTCTGTAAGCGTCGCGTTCCGCCGTCAGACCATGAGATCTAAGGCTAGCGTTCGCTCCGTGAATTTGCGCTTGACTCGTCTGTTGCCGCGACTGGGTTAGTTGACCTCTTAAAGTCTCGTTCTGAGCTTGTAGCTCATATCTGTTCAGAGTTTGAGATTGCTGAGCCGGCCGCGCGCACTGCGCGCCTTCAAACAACAGTCCGCACGATAACGCTAAATACGCTATTTTTTTCATTATAAATCCTCCATTTGCTATCTAAAGAACCGCAAAACGCCATTCGTTCTGCATTCAAAGACATGATAGATAAAATAAGTTAAAAAAATGTTAAAAATATATTTATAATGTAAAATATTTTTTTACTAATGAGCTAAGAACCTATTTGCATGGATTGGCGAGAATGCGATAGGTTCCGTTAGGAAAACGGAAAGAGACGACGAACAAAATTTTTCCTAGCGCAATCTAAAACCCGTATTCCGGCCTGAGAAAATTTTGAGTCGCCACATCTCGTCATTCTTGGGCTGAAAGCCCGAGGATCCAGTGAAATTTCGGCATTTTCTGGATCCTCGCTTCGCTGCGCTCGCAAGGATGACGGAGAAGGAAGAAACTTCGCGGCTTCGCGCTTCTAGCAACGACTTATTCTGGACTTGATAAGAAAGAAAGATATAATAAATCTCATGAACTAACGCGCAAATTTAGAGGAATAACAGGATTTTTTTAATGACGCGACTTAACAAATATAATAGCTTAATCCTTTGCTCTCTCGTCGCTTTTTTTATCTTATTGAGCGACCGAGTATCTAAATTTATCATCGTCCAATCTTTACGCTTTGGAGAGAGTTTAGAAGTAACGTCGTTTTTCAACATAGTAAGAGTCGAAAACAAAGGCGTAACGTTCGGCTTGTTGAGCGGAGCCGCGCAGCCCTATGTTTTTGCGGCCGTTTCGCTGGTCGTCGCGGCGCTTTTATGCGTCTGGGCGAAAAAAGACAAACTCATTCGACTTCCGGCTTCGTTAATTATCGGCGGAGCGATTGGAAATATAGTAGATAGAATTATCAACGGAGCCGTTATTGATTTTTTGGACTTTCATCTGCTAGCATATCATTGGCCTGCTTTCAATATCGCCGACAGCGCGATTGTTATCGGGACGGCGGTTTTGTTTTTTATTTCGTATGGAGAAGAACGAAAATGAGGCGTTTGTTTTTATTTGCGTTTATATTATTTTTAGTAGGATGCGGCGGATATGAGAATGAAAAAATTAACGTTGAAAATGCAAAAGAAACCCTTCTGTTGACTCCTCCCTGTTTGAAAGCCTAAAACGGAGGCGAAAATGTTCAAAAGGATCTTTGCGTTTTGTTGTATGCTGTTAGCGTTTGCGAATTCAAACGCAAGTCCGACAAAATGCGCGGGCGCTTCTTTTGAAAAACTAGAAAATGGAATTTCCGTTGTTTTTGTAGATACGGAGCCGTCGGATTTTTTGCTAATCATGTTATGCGTTTCCTCCGGCAGCGGCGACGACGTCGATAAACGCGGCGTGGCGAATTTGCTTAGATATATGTTCGCTAGAAAATTAAAAGAACGTTCTGATTCAGATTCCATTCAATATGGTTCCGAAAGCAACTCGTATACTGGACACGATCAAAGCGTATACTACTTCTACGGAAGACGCGAAAATCTCGAAGGCTTTATAAAAAACCTTGGAACGATTTTTTCAAACTTTAAACCTACGACGAATGATTTTAACGAGAGCAAAGCGGCGATTGAACAACAAATCGAAGAAGATCGCAAAGTCGATAAAAACGTCGTCAGATACGAGGCGAGAAAATCTCTCTATTGGCATTCCAATTACGGAATCGAACCAGCCGGAGATATCGACGACTTAAAGGCGGCGTCCGAAGAAGACGTTGAAAACTTCAAGAAAAAGAACTACACGAAGAATCGCGTTACAATAATCGTCGCCGGCAGGATCGATAAAAATCTCGCTCGCGGGGCGATAGTCCAACATTTTGGAAAAGAAAAAACCGAATCGAAAATAAATCGATTACAAGAGCCTCCTCATCATGGATCGACTGTAAAAATTTCTAAAAATAGTTCTCAAACGAACGTCGCAGTCGTAGAAATGCATTGGCGAGTTCCAAATTACAGAACTGATAAAAAGAAAGCTCTCGCGACGGAAATTTTTGTAGAGCATTTGGAAAAGACGCTTAAGAAGCGGTTAATTGAAGAACAAAAAGTCGTCGCTTCGATAGCGTTCGCTCGTTCGTTTTGGAATTACGAATACGGCGATTTGCGAATCACAATCACGTTGAATAATTCAGCCTCTCTAAAAAACGCCGTCAACGCCGTTTTATCGGAAATTAAATGCATAGCCGCCGATAACATGACTGCGGGACAAGCAAAAGAAGCGGCGGAGAGATTAGCCGCGTCGTCCGATTGGTTTAGTTCAAACGCCGACCTTTTCGACTTTATTGATTTGATTTCTCAGAGAATTAGTTCCGGTTACGATCTTGACTTCCTAAAGTCTCATAAAGATTTCGTTATGAAATTTGATTTAGACGAAATAAACGCGCAGGCGAAAGAAATCTTCACAAAAGATCCTTGCGTTATCTCAATTATAAGGCCAATTCAATGAAGGATCGGCTTTTTAGTCAATCGATTCTCTTTCCTAAAGAGCTTTCGAAACCGCGCTTCGATTTTATAAACGACTTAACGAAGCTCGATTGCTTTTCTATCGTAAAAACAACTGACGATTTAAAAATTTTCGAAAACTCGCGATTAAAAAAATGGATGACGGCGAATAAAAATTTTATCGTCTTCGGAACCGGCGGATCGAGTTTATGCGGACAATGCGCTCAAGCTATTTCCGCGTCTAAGAACGTAAAATTCGTCGCAAATCTTGATCCTACGACGTTAAAGAAAGTATTTTCTGAAATTAATCCGACGGAAACGGGATTTTTGTGTATTTCAAAATCTGGCGAAACATTAGAAACAATCTGCCAAACTTTGCTCGCGTTAGATTTCGTAGAAAAAAAAGACGATAAATTCGTAGTAATTACTGAGGACAAGCCTTCGTCCCTAAAAGAAATAGCCCAAAAATTCAATTTCTTATGTTTGGATCATCCTAAAACGATCGGCGGGAGATTTTCGGCGTTTTCTATTGTGGGAGCGCTTCCGGCGGCGTTATGCGGAGTCGATCCGTTCGCCATGAGAACCGGCGGGAAAAAAGTTCTCGAGAATTTCCTAGAGGAAGTAAAAAACGGCGCGTCTTTTGTTTTCGAGAGTTATAAAAACAAATTACCGCAACACGTTTCGTTTATATATTCGGATAAACTCGCGACTTTTGGAGCGTGGCTTGCGCAATTGTACGCAGAGAGCAGCGGAAAAGACGGCGCGGGCGTAACTCCGCTAACGGCGATCGGCTCCGTCGATCAGCACAGCCAATTGCAGTTGTATTTAGACGGCGCTAAGGACAAATGCTTTACATTTTTCTTTGAAAAACAAGAATCTGGATTAACGCTGAACGACAATTTCCCTTCAAAATTTTTATACCTAAAAAATAAAGAGATAACCGACGTTTTTAAAGCTCAATGCGACGCGACTATCGCGGCTCTTTTAGAAAAAGGAAACTACGTTAGAAAAATAGAGACTCCGCCGGTTACGCCGGAAGTCCTCGGCGCTTTATTTATGCATTTTACGCTCGAAGTCGCCTGCGTTTGTAAAGCTATCGGAGTCGATCCGTTCGACCAACCTGCGGTAGAACGCGGAAAAATCCTTACAAAAGAACTACTGAGCGCATGCTAGTAAAATTCGATAAAATGCAAGGTCTTGGCAACGATTTTGTTATGGTAGACGCGGAGCAGTTTCACTCTTCGTCGTCCTTTAGCAGCAAGCCCGAGAATCCAGAAAATCGCTTCGCTTCGCTCGCAATAATAACGGAAGAAGAAGTAATACGCTTATGCGATCGCCATTATGGAATCGGATGCGACCAACTAGTCGTATACAAATTAGAAAACGACGCCGTCTACGCTAATTTCTTCAATCCAGACGGAAGCGAAGCGGAAATCTGCGGAAACGCCGCGAGGTGCCTTGGACTTTTGACGAAAGATCGCGCGGGGTCGAAAAAATTCGATCTAAAAACGCTCAAAAAAACATATCCTATTCAAACGGACGATGAAATTTGCGTCGGAATGGGAAAGCCTAGCTTTCTTCCCGAGGACGTAGGTTTTTCTCGGAGAATTTATAGCGACTTGAAAACCGTTCTCGAAGAAACGGAGGTAGAATTAGATTCCTTGACGGAAGAAGACGTTAGCGACTATTTAGAGCAATCGCTTCTTGGAGTATTCGACTTTTGCAACATCCGAGGACTGGGTTTGCCTAGCGATCTCGGCGTAGAATTCGCCGTCTGCGTTTCGATTGGCAATCCGCATTTGGTTTTATTTTGCAAAAAAACGCCTCGTATAGAAGACGCGGAACATTGGGGAAGAAAAATACAGAATCGCGACGTATTCGAAAACGGAATAAACGTTTCGTTCGCCTGCGTTAAATCGGAAAATGAAATCGATCTAAGAGTCTATGAACGCGGAGTCGGCCCAACGTTGGCGTGCGGAAGCGGAGCGTGCGCCGCAGCGGCCGCGGCTTACAATCGCAAACTCGTTAAATCGTCGGATATTTTAACGACGCAAAAAGGCGGAACGCTAAAAATTTCGATAGACAAAGACGGAAATGTTTTTCAAACGGGATCGGCGGCATACGTTTTTACAGGAGAAATAAAAATATGAAACGCGTCGTCGTTTATACTGACGGAGCTTGCAGAGGAAATCCGGGGCCTGGCGGATGGGCGGCGTTGATCGTCTCCGATTCCGGCGAGTCGCGAGGCGAAAAAGAGCTAAGCGGCGGAGAGGCGAATACAACCAACAATCGCATGGAAATGATCTCCGCAATCAACGCTCTGAAAGAACTGCGGGAACCTTGCGAAGTCGAACTGTACTCCGACAGCAGATATTTAATAAAT
>JAISHN010000051.1 GCA_031262635.1 Holosporaceae bacterium | reverse complement strand
ATTCACCCCTCCTATTCGCGTCGACGCGGAGATAAAATATCGTCGTTTTTCTATTTACGTCATTGCGAGGAGGACGGAGTCCGACGCGGCAATCCAGCGATAAACAGCCGTTGTTTTTCCTAGATTGCTTCGTCGCTTCGCTTCTCGCAATGACGGAAATAGGAGATTTCCACTTCTCGTCATCCTTGCTAGCGTAGCGTAGCGAGGATCCAGAAAATGCCAAAGTTTCACTGAATCCCTCGGTCGCAAGCGACCTCAAGGATGACGAGAAGGCGACGAATGATTGACGTCGCAAAAACCGCGGAGCAATCTAACAAGAGCGAATATTACTCGCCCCTAAAATCTGTCGCTTAATTATAAGGCAGTCGAGTAAGTTCTTGGCGCGATTTCTGAACAGTCGTCCATCGATATTCGGCGATTCTGTCGCAGTATTTGCAGACCGCAGTCCATTCGGGTTCTTCCGCTCCGCAACAGCCGCATTTCCAAACGAAGTTTACGCATTTCGAATCAAAGCGGCGCGATAGAACTTCCGCGACTTCCGGCGGTTTTTTCTCGCCAAAGCTCTTTGCGACTTTCACGAGTTTTTCTTCGATAAAATCTAAGGGTTCTTTTTCGTAAGCGGTTAGAAGATTTTGAAACGCGGCTTGGGTCATTTCTTCGGAGATAAGAAGCTTCGCTTGTCCGTAGTATCCGATCCACGATTCGGGAGCCGCGTTTATCAATTTGTTCGCTAGCTTTATCTTATCTAAATTAGACGAATCCGCGTCGACGGAGATATATTTATCGAATATTTTTTGATTAGGAGAAGCTCTGAAGGATTTTCTCAATACGTCTCGAGCGGCTCGCATTTCGTCGTTTTTGATCAAAAATTCAGCGTAATTAATCGCGTTTTCCGACAATTCGGGAGCTAATTTAAAAGCCTTTTTCAGCAAATCCCCGTCTTTACGCTCAACTGCTTCCTCAGAATAGACGACGGCCTCTATCAGGCGAGATTTATCGGATCTTTTTAACGAGGACAAACGCTTTTCCGCTTCCGCGAAGTTTTTACTTCTGACGGCGATTGCGATCGCCTGTAGAACAAGTTCTTGAGCGTTTGGAAATACTTTTAAGACGGAGTTTATAGCGGATAGCGCGTCGCCGCCGGACTTATCTTTAATCGCCAATTGAGACAAGCTATAGGCTCCGAAAACGGTGTCTTTTTCCCGCTCGCATAAACCGTAAAAAATTGCCTTCGCTCGATGTTCGTCGCCTTCAATAAGACTTTGCTGGCCTCTAAGCCATGACACCATAGGAATGTTTCCGAGATATTTTTCGGCTTTTTTTAAAGACTTCTCTATCGTCGATTTATCCTTCAAAAACGCGGCGGAAAGAGCGGACTGCAAACCGTCTAATCCTTTTTCATATCTAGGTTTTCCAGAAAATATTTTAAGCGTCGCTCTTTTCAACGCTCCCCATAGAAAAAGAAACGCGCCGAGCGCAAATACGAGCGCGGCGGAATAAATCTCGACGGTTTCGTCGCCGATTTTAAACGAAACGAAACCTCCGTAGTATATAGCTCCGACAAGAAGAGATAAAAATACGAACGCTTTCAATAACGAATAAATTGCTTTAAGCATTACGACGCGTGTTTCACTAACGATGAAATCTGTTGATGAGCAAAACCAAAATGATCCATTATGTAGCCAAAGTGCTCTAATAGGTAACTAAGAGCTTCATCGACCTCTCTCATAAAAGGCTTCCAGTATCCGGTAATGTAAATCGCGCCTAACGCAAGAGCTATAAAAAACGTAAGTTTTAAAACTTCAACGAAAAACTTCTTCATATTTTACTCCTTACCACAACTGTACGAAGATAGCGCATAACCGGAAATCTCGGCTAATTTCCTCTTGTCGATTCTCTTCAATTTTATTATTTTTTTCAACATATTTTTGCAAACGTCGGCGATTCCGTTGTTTTCGTTCGAAATAATTCTCACGCCTTCCGCTAGTTCTTTAACTAGCTTGATCAATTCCTCGTCGCCGGCGAATATCTCATAGAAATTGTTCAGCTCTTCGTTAAACGGCTCGTCCGCTTCCATTTTTGCTTGAAGCGCCATCCAGGCTTTCCATTTTTTTCGCTTTAGTTTCGGTTCGTCGCGTTCTTGATTAACGGTTGGTTCGGCTAGATGAATAGGAATCGCTTCAATCTGTTTTTTTAGATTCGAAATCTCTTCTTCCAACTGAACGACCTCCCCGCGGATTTCTTCGAGCGCTTTTTCTATGCGAGGAGGAACGATTAGATCGACATTCTTTTTAACTAGAAACTCGCAATAATAAAATACGCCGCAAACTCCGGCGATTAAAACGACTGACGCGATTATCGCGCATCGCGATTTTTTGCAACATTTAACGGGTTCTGGATTCTTTGTTTCTTGGATTTCTTTTGGTTTATCTTTCTTCAAAGCCCTTCTCCCTACACGCTAAGAAGCTTCTTAAGAATTTCGTTCAACATCTGCGGATTAGCTTTTCCTTGGGTTTGCTTCATGGCTTGCCCGATGAAAAATCCAAAAAGTTTTTCCTTTCCGCTTTTATATTCTGCAACTTTATCGGAATGCTTTGCAAGAACTTCCTTCAAAGAACTCTCGATTGCGTTTACGTCGGTTATTTGCTTTAGGCCTTTTTCTTCAACGATTTTAGACGGCGATTTTTGCGTCTCCCACATAATCTCCAGAACGTCCTTGGCGATTTTGCCGGAGATAACGTCGGTTTTGATTAACATAGCCAGCTCGCCCATATTTTTCGAAGAGACGCGGCTTTCAGATATCGTCTTTCCGTGTTTGTTGAGCAGAGCGAATAGATCGCCGATAACCCAATTCGCGAGAATTTTAGCCATCTCATTATCGGCCTCGACGCTTTTTAACGCTTCCTCGTAGAAATCCGCGATTTCTTGCTCGGACGCTATTAAATTTGCGTCGTAATGCGGCAGATCGTAGTCCCGTTGGAATCTCGCCGCTTTCGCGTCCGGCAGTTCGGGAATCGTTTTGCGGATAGCCTCGATTCTCGATTGTTTCAACAACAGTGGAGGTAAATCTGGGTCCGGGAAGTATCGATAATCTTGAGCGTCTTCTTTCGATCTCATAGTTTTAGTTACGCCCGTGGAACTATCGAACAATCTCGTTTCCTGTTCGATTTCTTTTCCCGCTTCCAAAAGCTCGATCTGTCTTTTGATTTCAAAATTAACGGCGGTAGTTAGGAATTTGATAGAGTTAACGTTTTTTACCTCAGCGCGAGTTCCTAACTTAGTCCCCGGGCGGCGAACGGAAACGTTTACGTCCGCTCGCATGCTGCCCTCTTCCATATTGCCGTCGCAGGTTTTTAGATATCTTAAAATAGACCGCAGCTTACGCAAAAACGCGGCGGCTTCGTCGGCGCTTCTCATATCCGGTTTCGTTACGATTTCCATCAAAGCCGCGCCGGAGCGATTTAAATCTATAAACGACTTTGTGGGACTCTGGTCGTGAATGCTTTTACCGGCGTCCTGTTCCATATGAATATGATCTATGCCGATTCTTCTAACTTCGCCGTCTTCTCTCTCGATCTCGACGTATCCGCCGCTGATTATCGGATGATAAAACTGCGATATCTGATATCCTTGCGGCAAGTCCGCGTAAAAGTAATTTTTTCGATCAAATCTGGAGGCGAGATTGATATTTCCGTTCAATCCAAGGCCTGTTTTTATCGCCTGATCTACGCAAAACGAATTAATAACCGGTAGAGTTCCAGGAAGCGCCGCGTCGATAAACGACACGCTTTCATTGGGAGAAACGCCAAATTTTGTGGAAGCTCCTGAAAATAATTTAGAATTCGATATAATCTGAGCGTGAACCTCAAGTCCGACGACCGCTTCCCACTCTCCGGTCTCCGTTTTGATATAATCTTTCATGAAGCCTCTGTTAATTTCAAATATGGCCTACGATGATACGCGAAAACGGTTTTTTTATACACAATTAATTTTAAAACTCGAGCGCCGGAGCGTTAGACGCGCGGCAATCGACTTTCTTACCGCCGCATTCGTCTGAATTTTACTAGGTTCCGTTAGGAAAAATGCGATAAGCAGTATGAGGCTATTTCTGTTGAAACAGTAGGTTTATACTCCGCAATAAGTCGTTGCTAGAAGCGCGAAGTTTCTTCATTCTCCGTCATCCTAGAGAAGAGCTTGCCCGACGAAGGATCCGCGCGCTTTCCCGTACTCGCCGTGTGGATCCTTCGCTGCGCTCAGGATGACGGAAAGGGACGACGAGCAAAATTTTTTCTAACACAGCCTAACGACATATCGATGATATTGTGATAAAGTAATGCGTTCAGCGAATGGAGAAGTTTATGTTTAAGGGGCTGGCCAACGCCGTTAGGTTTCTTGCAATTTCAGAAGTAGGAAGCACCGACAGCGGACATTTGGGAGCGCCTCTTGGCATGGCTGATTTTTTGACGACTTTATTTAAAAATTTCCTAGTATTCGATCCAGAGAATCCCGAGTGGCCGAATAGAGATCGATTCGTTCTTTCAGGCGGGCATGGATCCGCCGCTCTTTACGCGTTGCTTTATCTTACGGGTTACAAGAAGACGACGCTGGACGATCTAAAAAATTTTAGAAAACTAGGGTCAAGAGCGACGGGTCATCCCGAGTACGACGTTTCCTGCGGAATCGAGGCGACGACGGGAGCGTTGGGGCAAGGAATTGCCAACGCCGTCGGAATGGCTATCGAAGAACGATTGCTGAACGCAAGATTAGGCGACGATTGCATTAATCACTATATATACGCCAGCGTCGGCGACGGCGACTTGATGGAGGGAATCTCCCATGAAGCTAGTTCGATTGCCGGCAATTTATCGCTCGGACATTTAATAGTCCTTTTCGACGACAATAATATAACCATAGACGGAGAAGTCGGCATTACTTCTAAAGACGACGTTTTGAAACGTTACGAATCTTACGGCTGGCATACGCTTTCCGCCGACGGCCACTGCGAACAGTCCGTTTCGGAAGCGATTGAAGCGGCGAAGAAAGACCCTCGCCCGTCGATAATCGCCTGTAAAACGAAAATAGGCTTCGGATGTCCGCGGGAAAATACGCCTAAGGCTCATTCCGGCGCTCTTACAAAAGAAGAACTCGAGGCGACGAAGAAAAAGCTCGACTGGCCTTACGAACCGTTTGAGATTCCAGAATATATAATGAGAACCTGGCGGGTCATCGGCAAACGTTCTCGCGAGAACTGTGAAAAATGGCATAAAGAGCAATCCAAAAAATACGGTTCGCAAAAATTCGAATTTACGCGGGAAATGAAGAAGCTTTTTCGATCTATCAAGAAAGAATACTTCGTTTCTCGTCCTTTTGAGGCGACGCGAGTTAGTTCGAAAAACATCCTTTCAAGATTAATGGAAATTTCCGATACGATCGTCTCCGGCTCCGCGGATTTGGGCGGATCGACGGGATGTTTTTCAAAAGCGACGACTCCTATATCAAAAAACGATTTTTCCGGCAATTATATTCACTATGGTATTCGCGAGCATGCGATGGGAGCCATAATAAACGGCATATCGTTCGGCCAAAAAATAAAATGCTTCGGCGGCGCGTTCTTGGCGTTCGCCGATTATATGCGTGCGGCGATTCGTATGAGCGCGTTGTCGAACATTCCGTCGATCTTCGTTTTCAGCCACGACTCAATCGGCGTTGGAGAAGACGGGCCGACTCACCAGCCGATCGAGCATCTCGCGTCGCTTCGAGCGATTCCGAACTTGAACGTCTTCCGTCCGGCGGACGCTATGGAAACTCTGGAATGCTGGGAATGCGCTATGAAAAGCCAAGGGCCTTCCGTCATGATTCTTACGAGACAAGAGGCTCTCGCCGTGAGATTCTGCGGCAGGATGAATCTTTGCGAAACCGGCGCGTATCTCCTCTACGACGACACGTCCGATAATGAAAAAAGAGTCACGCTTATCGCGACCGGATCGGAAGTCGCCATCGCTCTCGAAGTGAAGAAGATGCTAAACGACGCGAAAATCTCGGCGAATTTAGTGAGCATGCCTTGCTGGAAGTTATTCGACGAGCAATCCGAACAGTTTAAAAAAGAGCTTCTCGGCGAATCGCCGCGAATTGGCATTGAAGCGTCCAACGGATTCGGCTGGGAAAAATATCTCGGGTTGGACGGCCTGTTTTTTGGCGTAAATAATTTCGGAAAATCTTGCTCGTGTTTAGAAAATTATAAGTATTTTGGTTTAACGTCCCAAAATATATACGAAGAAATTTTGAAGAAATTATAAAGGTGGAAAATGAGAGCCGCGATTAACGGTTTCGGCAGAATAGGCCGATTAACTTTGAGGGCGTTTACAGAATTTTCAAATGAGTATGGTTTTGAGATCGTTCTTGTAAATGATCCGCAATGCGTAGACTCGGCTCTTCATCTTTTTAAATACGATTCGATTCACGGTCGTTTTAACGAAGAAGTTCAAAAAATATCCGACGACGAGTTCGAATTGAACGGGAAAAGGCTGAAATATATCTCCGAAAGACGTCCTGAGAAAATATCTTGGAGCGATTTGGGCGTAGATTTTATATTCGAATGCACCGGAGCTTTTAAGAGCAAAGAGTCGTGCGGTTTGCATCTAAAATCGGGAGCAAAAAAGGTATTAATTTCATGTCCGGCCAACGACGCGGACAATACGATCGTTTACGGAGTCAATCATGATTCTTTGCAAGCGACGGACGCGGTCGTTTCGTGCGCTTCTTGCACTACAAACTGCCTGGCTCACGTCGTAAAGGCTCTTCGCGATGAAATAGGAATAGCCAACGGATTTGCGACGACCGTTCACTCATATACGCCGGATCAGCGACTAACCGACGCGTCCCACAAAGACCCGCGACGAGCGCGAGCCGCCGCCGGTTCGATGATTCCGACTTCGACTGGCGCGACTAAAGCAATCGAAAAAATCTTTCCCGAATTGAAGGGCAAGCTGTCGGGTTTGTCCGTCAGAGTTCCAACGCCGAACGTTTCAATGATCGACTTTACGTTTACGGCTTCTAAAAAAATTACCGAAGACGATATCCGACGAGCGTTTATAAAATACGCTTCCGCCGCACCAAAAGACGTTTTCGCATGCGTCGACGAACCGCTGGTTTCAATCGACTTCAATCACTCTCCGCAAAGCGCGATCGTAGATTTGCCTTTAATCAAAGTCGTAGACGAGACGATCGGACACGTCGTCGCCTGGTATGACAACGAATGGGGATTTTCCAAACGCATGCTGGATCTAGCGAGAGAGATGAGTTTATGAAACTAACGGTTTTAGTAGACAACGAAGTAAAAATCGGTCGTTCAGGTTTGTTGGCCGAACATGGATTGTCATACTATATTGAAACAAACGACGTTCGAATGATTTTTGACGTTGGCGAATCAGATGTTTTTATAAAAAACGCCGAAGCTATGAATGTAAATCTTAAAAATACAACTCATATAGTCTTATCTCACGGTCATCACGATCACACTTGGGGCTTGTGTGATTGGGTAAGAAAAATTAGTCCAAAAATTAATAGTAAACCACATTTAATCGCTCACGAACATGTTTTTGATAGAAAAATAAGACTAAGCGATCTGAAAGAAAATACGTATAATGAAATCGGCGCTATTTTGTGTCGCGAAACGCTTCAATATTACTTTGAAATGCAATTAACAAAAAATTCTCCAATCAAGATTACGGAAAATCTCTTTTTTTTAGGAGAAATAGAACGAACAAATGATTTTGAAAACAAAGAACCTCTTGGTAAGATTTGTCAAAACGGCAAACTATCGGCCGATTATTGTTTTGACGATTCAGCATTGATATATCATTCCGCAAACAAGGGAATTGTAATTATAAGCGGATGTTCGCATTCTGGGATTTGCAACATCGCGCAATACGCTCAAAGAGTTGGACGAGAGATATGGAGCGAAGATAGAATTTTTGCCATAATCGGCGGACTCCATCTTAAGAATCCAAGTTTGCTTGTTTTAAATAAAACGGCGGAATTTTTAAAAGTTAAAAATATAGTTGACGTTTACCCATGTCATTGTACGGATTTAGAGTCCAAAATTATGCTATCGAAAGCCGGTTTAAATGTAAAACAAGCTGGAGTAGGATTCGTTTTTGATTTTCCAGAATAGTTGATAAGCTCAAGCTATGTATAGCAATATAGCAAACATGAAAAACCTTTAATCTCTTAACGTCCACATTTTTTTAATTTAATCGAGATATATTGAGACGCGACGGTTATCTTTGTAGAATCCGGCGGAGTTAGGAGCGAATAATGAAAAGCGATATTTCCGGTTTTCCCGAGTT
>JAISHN010000047.1 GCA_031262635.1 Holosporaceae bacterium | reverse complement strand
CGAAAACCGCCGTCGTAGTTCTCGCAATGGACTCAAGCGAAACAAACGGCCTTGGAAAATTGGAACCTGCGGAGGGAGAAGGGACGATCAAAAGCGTTATCGAGGCGAAAGACGCTTCTAACTTTGAAAAAGTCATTCCGCTTTGCAACGCCGGACTATTGATAAGAAGAGACATACTTGAACGTTTTCTGAAAGAGATAAAACCGAGCGCGGCTACCGGCGAGTTTTATATCACGGAAATAGTTCGCTTAGCTCATGAAGCCGGCTGCGTCTGCAGATATTATGAAGGCGATAAAAAAGAGCTTTGCGGAGCGAATACAAGAGCGGAACTAGCGCTTTTAGAGAAATATTTTCAAGAAAGAGAACGGGAGAAACATTTAAACAACGGCGTTACGCTAGTCGCTCCTGAAACCGTGTTTTTTTCCTACGACACTGAGATCGAAAGCGACGTTACGATTTATCCTTACGTCGTATTTCTCGAAAACGTCAGTATAAAAAGCGGAGCGCAAATCGGTTCTTTTTGCGTAGCGGAAGGCGCGACGATGGGAAGCGCGCAGATCGGCCCTTTTTCGCGGCTAAGAGCAGGAGCGGATATTCGCGACAAAGCGAAAATAGGCAATTTCGTCGAAGTAAAAAGCAGCGTCGTATCGGAAGGAGCGAAAGTAAACCATCTCAGTTATGTCGGCGACTCTAGCATCGGGAAAAATACGAATATCGGAGCCGGAACTATCACCTGTAACTACGACGGATATAAAAAGCATAAAACAACAATCGGCGAAAACGTTTTAATCGGATCAAACACAGCTTTGATCGCTCCCGTGACCATCGGCGACTACGCGACGATAGCGGCTGGAAGCGTCGTTGTGAAAAATGTGGAAAACGGCGCGTTAGCGGTCGCGAGGGAAAGACAGAAAAATATCGAAAATTGGATTGATAGAAAGAAAAAATAGTGTGCGGAATAATAGGGATAGTCGGGTCGCGCGGAGAAAACGTAGTCGATAAAATAATCGTCGGATTAGAAAAGCTAGAGTATAGAGGCTACGATTCGGCCGGAATAGCGACAATCGCCGACGGGAAGATCGAGAGGCTGCGAGCCGTTGGGAAATTACAAAATTTAAAAGACAAACTCGCGAGCAATCCGATTGTCGGCTCCGTTGGAATTGGGCACACGCGTTGGGCGACGCACGGCAAACCTACTGAAGGCAACGCTCATCCAATTGTTTCCGATGGAATCGCCGTCGTTCATAATGGAATTATCGAAAATCATAAGGAATTAAAGTTTGATCTGCAAAACGACGGGTTCGTTTTTGAAACTGAAACCGACACCGAAGTCATAGCTCACTTTCTCTGTCGCGAGCTAAACAAAGGCTATTCTCCTCGCGAAGCTTTTCAAAATTTACTTAAATCTATTGAAGGCGGCTACGCGATCGCCGCGATATTTGCGTCCATTCCGAATACGATAATCGCCGCTAGACGCAAGAGTCCGCTCGCCGTCGGCTTCGGCAAAAACGTATGCGTAGGATCCGACGTGAGTTCAATATCGGCGTTCTGCCGCGAAGTCGCGTATCTGGAAGACGGCGAATACGTTGAAATAAGCGACAACGGCGCGTTATTTTTTGATAAGAATTTCAATCCGACGAATCTCAAAAGACAAAAGATACCGGCCGATCTCATCGACTCTGGAAAAGGCGAGTACGAGCATTATATGCTCAAGGAAATAATGGAGCAGCCGAGCGCCATAAGGCAAACTACGCTGCGAAACAAAATAGACGGAGGAATTTTCAACGGCGTTTCGCGAATTTTAATTTTAGCCTGCGGAACGTCTTACTACGCCGGAATGGTCGCAAAATATTGGTTCGAAAAATTTTTAAGAATTCCCGTCGACGCGGAAATCGGATCGGAATACAAATACAGATGCCCGATTATCGAGCCGAATACTCTGACGATAGCCGTAACTCAGTCCGGCGAGACTATAGACACGTTAGAATCGGTCGAATACGTTAGAAAAAACAGCAACTCAAAAGTACTCGCCATAGCGAACGTAAAAAACAGCGCGATTTCTCGTATCGTGGACTCAATATTTTATACGGAAGCCGGAGCGGAAATAGGAGTCGCCTCGACGAAAGCTTTTACGGCTCAATTGACAATGCTGGCGAGTTTGGCGTTTCATAATCGCGATTATCTAATTCGACAGCTTCAAAAACTCCCGACGTTATGCGAGGAAACTCTATGCTTGCATGAAGAAATAAAAACCTTGGCTGAAAAGATGCGCGAGTCGAGCAACGCGATATACCTCGGTCGCGGATCGTTATATCCAATCGCGTTAGAAGGAGCGTTGAAGCTAAAGGAAATTTCCTATATTCACGCCGAAGGATTCGCCGCCGGAGAAATGAAGCACGGCCCTATTGCGTTAATAGACGACGATATGCCGGTAATCTGTCTATGCCCGTATAACGAGTTGTTTTTAAAGACGGCGTCAAATATTCAGGAAGCGTTCGCCAGAGGGAAAAAGGTCGTCGTTTTCACGGATGCGAAAGGAAGCGAAGAATTGCCGCGAGAAATCGCAAAAATAATTCTTCCGCAGATTTCCGACGAATTTGCTCCGATTCTATACGCCGTCCCCCTGCAACTGCTGGCTTATCACGTCGCTCTCCTCCGCGGCTGCGACGTGGACAAACCAAGGAACCTCGCAAAGTCCGTTACGGTGGAATGAATTAAGCGTCATTGTCGACTAAAAAATACAAGAACTTTGATGTAGTTAAACGACCCATTATATTTAATCTAATATCGATTGAGTTCCTTTAGAGTTGGATGCAGACAAGACAACACCCAACTCCTGCCAGCGTTTTTATGCAACATTATTTAAAGAATAGCAGGTCATATAGGCTGAGTTCATTCTCCAGTCATCAGAGTAACCCATCGCTCCAAGTTAGGGCTAGCAGCTATAATCTCCTCTGATGTCATTATATTATTTACCAACGACCAATCCACGGCAGCCATTTGGCTGCGTTTGTCGTCCAATTTACCCAATTTCGCTAAGCAAGGAGCCAAGACAGAGGGCGCCGCAGCACAACGGTGCGCGGCGGCTGTGAGCGCGGTTGTGCACTCTGTGTCCGCCCAATGTATACTTGACGCAAATGCGTCTCTCTCGTCCGTCATGCAATTAAAGAGCGCTTGCAATTCAGAAGATCCAATTGCCAATCTAGGACAACGGGCAAGGAGGACTCCTACTGCAGAAATATGGCCATATGTTATTAGCGCGCTAAGTAACGTCGAGCTATGCCACATCCCGGATACCTCATCAGCCCCTTCCTCTGGCAATAAAGCGTGGCTGACGACCTCTTTCGCAGTTTCATGCCTGCAATGTATCAGAATATCTTCTATTGATGGTATGCTGAAATTACCTGAAATTCGGACTACTTGCTGCATACAAAACACATCAAATAACAAACAAGAACACAATACAAACGCTATTTTTTTCATTTTTACTCTCCTAACTTTTAAATATAAACACATTTCAAATATTATAATAGTTTTTATATAATCGTCAATTATTCATTTTATATTTTAAGTAAAAATATCATTTTTAGGGTCAAAGAAAATGAAAACTTGTCGCTATTCAAGTTCTAAACTCTGGCTTCGCTAAGGTTCGCGAGTATAAAAAATCGATTCCCTAATTCTTTATTCGAGTATTTTGTTAACCAATTTTTAACCGACGCTCTGTTTTCATAAAACGAGTGACGCTTATGAAAAAATTAGTCTTTTTATTCGTTTTTTTATTTTGGGCTGTTAAAGCGATTCCCGCCGCCGAAGGCGTTATGGCTATGTCCGCCGCCGCGTCTTGAACTTCGGACCGCACTTCCGCGGCAATAGCGAACTCTCCTCTGGGTTGCGTTTATACCGATGATAGATCTTCATGAAATTCTGACGCGAGAACCCGTGGTAAGCGCAAAAATCCTTCGCTCTCGAGAACGTCTCGCTATTCCCCGACTTAATCGCCTCGTAGTCCTTTACGCAGACCAGCATCCTTCTCGCCAACGTCCCCGATATCAACCCTTTGTTCGTCGTCATCTATTCCCTCCATTCTTAGTTAGCTTAACTTAACCAAAAATGTAACGAATTACTTGACTTCTACAAGGATGACGGAAAGAGACGACGAACAATATTTTTCCTAACACAGCCTAAAACCCGTATTCCGGTCTGAGAAAATTTTGAGTTACCACATCTCGTCATTCTTGGCCGCAGGCCGAGAATCCAGTGAAACATCAGTATTTTCTGGATCCTCGCTACGTATTCGCTCGCAAGGACGTACATGGAAGCTAACTCTACGACAGAACCGTCGTCGTTGTCTTTATTCTATCGCCATTTCCGTCGCTTCGGCGACTAATTCGCCGTTGTTGCGGATGAGTCGTTCGATTTTGTCCGCTATCGCTGGGTTTTCCTTCAAATACTGGCGAGCGGCCTCTTTGCCCTGTCCAAGTTTCTGTCCCTCGAACGCATACCAAGCGCCGGATTTTTCGACCGCTCCGATTTTTACGCCGATGTCTAACAGTTCGCCGGCTTTTGATATTCCTTCTCCGTATATTATATCGAATTCGACGACCTTAAACGGAGGCGCGACTTTGTTTTTCACGACCTTCACGCGGACCTGGTTGCCGACGACTTGTTCTTTTTCTTTCAGGCTCCCGATTCTCCTTATATCCAGTCTTACGGACGCGTAGAATTTTAACGCGTTGCCGCCGGTGGTTGTTTCTGGGTTTCCAAAGAAAACTCCTATCTTCATTCTAATCTGGTTTATGAAGATCATAATACATTTTGATTTGGCGACAGTGGCGGTGAGCTTACGCAGAGCCTGGCTCATGAGTCGCGCCTGTAGCCCCATGTGCGAATCGCCCATTTCTCCTTCGATTTCGGCCTTAGGGACTAACGCGGCCACGCTGTCCACGACCAATACGTCGATAGCTCCCGAGCGAACCAACGTATCGGCGATTTCCAACGCTTGTTCTCCCGCGTCCGGCTGAGATAGTACCAGCGAATCGACATTCACGCCGAGATTCTTTGCGTAAACCGGATCAAGAGCGTGTTCCGCGTCTATGTAAGCGCAGTTTCCGCCTTTTTTTTGAGCTTCCGCGACCACATGCAGAGCTAACGTGGTTTTTCCAGAACTTTCAGGACCAAAAATCTCGATGATGCGCCCTTTTGGAAATCCTCCGACTCCGAGAGCCATGTCTAATCCTATGGATCCGCTGGAAACGACTTCGATATCCTCTACGCCGCCATGCTGTCCGAGCTTCATAACCGAGCCTTTTCCGAAAGCCTTTTCTATCTGCGACAACGCGGCTTCAAGAGCCTTTTCTTTATCCATCGACCGATCCTTTCTAAAACGCTCGATGATAACGTCTCGTCTCGCGGGTCGTCAACAGAATAAAAGACGGGAATTATCCAACGGAGGTATCAATGATATGAGATTATAATAGAAAGGCGGCGAAGGAAGATGTCGGAACGCAAGTATTGCGGGATAAAAAGAGGGAAAACGAGAGGAAACAAAGATATTACATTGCAAGTTATTCTAAAATTAACTCGCCGTAAGTTCCCTCTCGACTCGGGAATATACAGTCCCTCACGGGCAGGCCGGAGCTGAGCCGGAGCGGCTCAGGGTTACGCCTCGTATAGGGCGTAAGAACGCTCCTGTAGCAGGGCTTCTTCGAGTGTCAGATTTTCGCCGTTCGGCGAGATAGTGAATATGTCGTCGTTTACGCTGTAGCGGGCGTTGCCGTATAGCCAGGCGTACAACCTGCGTGTTTGGTGTTGGCTTGCCGTCATTTCCGCCAAGTCATAGTAGCTCGGCTTTAACAATTGCAGCCACAGGCCTTTTAGTTTGAATTGCGCTTCCTTGAGTTCTTCAGGTGTTAACCGGCTCGACTCCTTTCGCATGTCTTTTAGCCTGAGGTCTTTAATGCGCAATCCAGCGGCGTTTTCAGGGAGTAGGTTTTCTGCATCGAGCACAACTTCGCGCACGGTAGGGATTCTAGACGCCCATAGGCGAGCCGCGGGCGCCCCTGTTTGAATCTGCGCGCCGTTTGCTCCTATTGGCGCCGCAAAAGCCAAAGCCAACATAATAAATTTAACATTCTCTTTCATATTTTCACTCCAATATTTATTTTACTTACGGCATAATTTTTAACTCTAGCAAACAAAGAAGTCAATAAAAGATTTTAAAAAAATGAAAGGCAATTAAAATTTTGTTATTATAAAAACGATTAGATTTGTCGAGAGCCAACTTGGCCGATCGATAGAGCCGACAACTCGGGTTCTCGCCTCGAATCTCTCTTGAGACTAGCTAAATCTCCTTTTTCCGTTATTGCGAGAATCGAAGCGACGAAGCGCTCTAGTCCATAGATAGATTGCCGCGTCGGACTCCGCTCTCCTTGTAATAACGGAAAAAGGAGGTTTCCCCATCTCGTCATCCTTGGCCGTTATGCCGAGGATCCAGCGAAACATCAGCATTTTCCAGATCCATCCCTTCGCTTCGCTTGCAAGCGACGACGAAAGAAGCCTTCTCTACGTCATTGCTAGAAGCGCGAAGATTCTTTCTTCTTCGTCATCCTCGAGGCCGCTCGCGGCCGAAGGATCCATGCGCTTTCTCAACGTACTCGCCGTCTGGATCCTTCGCCTTGCTCAGGATGACGGAAAAGGACGACGAATAAAATTCTTCCTAGCGCAACCTACTCTATATTAACGTCCACATTTTTTTAATTTAATCGAGATATATTGAGACGCGACGGTTATCTTTGTAGAATCCGGCGGAGTTAGGAGCGAATAATGAAAAGCGATATTTCCGGTTTTCCCGAGTT
>JAISHN010000027.1 GCA_031262635.1 Holosporaceae bacterium | reverse complement strand
TTATCGTTTTCTTTCGCATGATACTATGATACCGCGTTAATAAATTAAAATAAATGAAGATAAGCTACTACGAACGAACGACAAAATAACTTTAAAAAACTCAGAGTATAAACTTAGCGAGCGCTTTGATTCAAGCCGTCAATTTGCATATTTTTTTATTTTTATATAGCTCTAGACTAGCATCTTTTTTGATTTAATGAGCAAAGGAGACAAAATATTCACCAAATCCTTATCTCTATTGTTATACCGAAATTCGCATTCTTTCAAGTGTAATAAGAAGTTCTCATCTCTTAGCCCGTTAAACTTCGCAAGCCTTCTCTTTGCGAAGCTCCAGAAGGCTTCGATTCCATTCACGTGACTTTTCCCCGAGCAAAGTCGTTGGCGCTATGAAAGACTCGATAGCAGTTGTATCCGTTCAAAATCAGACCCTTGTAGGCGCTCCAACCATCCGTATGAATCTCCGAGCCTTCAAGTATTTTCCCTTGAATTATCGGCATAAGCTCTTCTTTCGAGCAATTCTGAACGATGCTTACAAAGACTTTTCCGTCTCGTTTCAGGAGTCCAAAGACAGGAGTTTTCCCAGCCGCTCCGCGACCTCGCTTACCTCTAACCCGTCTCGCTCCAAAGTAGCTCTCATCCAGTTCAAAAACTCCAAAATCTCGAGAATTAGCCTCAAAACTTTGCTGAAATATCAGCCTTCTAAAATGATTGTAGTAAAGATTGATCGTATTGCGATTTATTCTTAGCAATTTACTTGCCGAACTGGCGGTTATATCCTCGCAAAAACATAAAATTATTCTCTTAATTTTATACGCGCTTAACATGCTGTATCTTAACATGTTCTACCTTAACTAACATACAGATGCTAGGAGAGAGACTTTTATATTTAGGCTGCGTTAGGAAAAATGTGACGAGTGGTATGAGGCTATTTTTGTTGAAACAATAGGCTCATACTCCGCAATAAGTCGTTGCTAGAAGCGCGCAGCCGCGAAGTTTCGTCCGTCTCCGTCATCCTTGAGGAGGACAAAGTCCGACGAAGGATCCATGCGCTTTCCCAGCGTACTCGCCGTCTGGATCCTTCGCTTTGCTCAGGATGACGAAGGAAACAGAAGCAAGGATGGCGGAAAGGGACGACGAACAAAATTTTTCCTAACACAACCTAAAAAAAATGCTTTGCAATATATTCGAAAATATGTTATCAAGCTGCATTTTTTAGACGTATTTTAAAAATACGTTTAATTTTGGGGGATAATTAACGCGCGTAGCGTGTTTTTTTATTGCAAATTTAAGGAGAGTAGAAATGAAAAAGATGATTAATGCGGCGATATTTGGAATTATACTAACTAACGTATCAGTTTGTAGCGCTACAGGGCAGATGAATGAACCTAACTCAGCTCCAGAGCTAGTAAAGCTAGTCTCTAGAACCAGTCGCTTAGAACAAGTAATAGAAGAGAAGTTGTCGGCATTTGACTTTGTTGGAGCGCTTGAAACCCAGGAAGAATTAATTAGCACACAGAACGATATATTACGTATCAGCGCCATAACATTGAAAGATCGCTCTGACGTGACACAACGAATATTAGCGCACACCACACTCAGATATAAACTGGCGGAACTGCAAGCACGTGCAAGGCCGCGGGCACTCTTTACACAAGGCATGCTCGATAGAATAGATGAAATAGAAAACAAACAGCCTGGCCTAGGGCAGAGTTTTGTTCTGACTGCACTCGAAAACCTTGGCTGCGACTATAAGACTACCTTGGCGACGCGTCGGGCGTTACAACTCGGATTACAAGTTGAAATAGATATGATAAACATGGAAAAGTCACAGCTGTTTAAAATGGTGAGCGACATCTCGTGCGAAGCATACGTGAAGGCTAAAGCAGCGCCTGGCGAGGGCGCTCTTATAAGCACAAACGAACAACAGCAATCCGAGCCCGACCTCCTGTGGCTTGCACGGACACTACTGCGCTGGGCAGCCGAAGACGAGGCTATTGCGCGAGACCGTGATAACATACAGTTGCCACTCCCTCCTGCCATAGATCTAAAAGCTATGAGCGACGCCGAATTAGATGCAGAATGTGAAGCACTGCTTCACGATCATGCGCCGAATCCGCCTGCCTGCTATGCTGACACGAGGAGAAAAAAACTTCAAGAACTAGTGGCCGACTGCCGACGCAACCTCGCGAGGGAACGATGCCTTATCGGCGCCATACGACTACTAGACGCCGGTGCCGACAATAAATACTACATAGCGAAACTAATGCTAATGGCACAACACTACCATAGAAAAGCGCAGCGACTTCTAGCTGACGGCAAAAAGTTGAAATAGAGACTCGGCTAGGAATTCTGCCAAGGTTGAAATATAGGGAGTAGTAATAGCTTAGGTGGCGCTCCGCAGAACTGCCATTTCTTGTCACAATGCCCGCGTTAATTGGCATAACTACAAGACCCAAGATATTTTGAAACTATTTAAACTTAAACTAGAAGTCTTTTTCTCATGTAATTTTCTCCCCTCTCTTATTGCAAGAGAGGGGAGGACGCAATATTTTTGATATCGTTTGCGGCTTAAAGGCGCCATCCCCAAACCGCATGTATGTCTCTTAGAAAAAAAATGAAGACAGTAACACTATAATACAAGAAGCTGCTTTTTGCTTCTTACGCCGGGGCGTATTTTATCCGCAGTTTTCGGAAATTTGGAATACGTTTTTTCGCAATTTCAAAAACGACTCTTTCGTTTGAAAACTCTTCGACGGCGATTTTTAATTTTTCCAGATCGTCCGCATTGCGAAGAAAATCCTTCCGATAAACGGCGAGTTTTACTTTGCCGCTTTGTTTTTCTCCAAAATCGACGTTAGCGCCGCGCGACCTTAAAAGCGTCGCGACTTTGTTTTTAGAAAACCTGTAAGAAAACCTGCCGACGTAAACTGTGTTGGAGATTTTTTCTTGATCGATGGAATAATCGTAAACGCAATCTTGTATTTCGCGATCCGAAAATGAGAGTTTTTGCAAAGATTGCGTTTCTTTTTCAATTAATTTACCGAACGCCGAACGCGCCGCTTGACGCGCCGCCTCTTCTTTTGCGATTAGCGAGTTTTTGCTTTGTCGTTTGACCTCGACGTTTTCAACTTCGAAGTACGAAGAATCTGCGAATGCGTAAAAATTCGCCGCCGCCAACAAAAACAAAAGGCGTTTCATAAAAATTATTCGACGATTTCCAACTGACTAAAGAAAAACGCGATCTCGAGCGCGGCGTTTTCTTCGCTGTCGGATCCATGGACTGAGTTGCGTTCTATATCCTGCGCGAAGTCTCTGCGAATTGTGCCGATTTCCGCGTTTGCAGGATTGGTCGCTCCCATAATTTGCCGATTTTTCGCAATCGCGTCTTCGCCGCTTAAAACTTGGACGACAACCGGAGCGGAAGACATATACTCGCACAAGCTGTTGTAAAACGCCTTGTCTTTATGGACTTCATAGAATTTTTCCGCCTGCGCTTTTGCCAATTGCAATCTTTTTTGCGCGACGATCTTTAATCCGGCTTGCTCGAATCTCGCGTTAATGCTTCCGGTAAGATTCCGCGTCGTCGCGTCCGGCTTTATGATCGAAAGCGTTCTCTGAATAGACATTTTTCCTCTCTAAGCTAGTTTTTCCCATCCTTTGGGATTTTGTTTCCAGTATTTTACATTTTCTCCGTTCTTTTTCAAGTCGTCGCAGAGGGCTTTTGCGGCTTCGGCTTGAGAATTTTCTTCAAAAATAAAAATTATTTTTTTAAAATCTTTGAAATTTTTGTAATCCAACGTATCGACGATAACCAGCGCCTCCGCTCCGTTGGGATTTTCGACGCAATCGGCGAAATATATCGGCTGTTTTTCGCAAAATCCCAGGCTTCTATCGCCGTGAGGAATGAACGCGTCGGTTGAAAAAGTCCACAACGTTTTGTCGACGATTTTCAACCGCTCCTCCAGAGGGCTATAGAAAACGCATCGCTGACCGGCCGCGTAAATTTTCTCGAGGAGTTTAACCGCCGCCGAAATTAACGCGCCTTCAGCCGCGTGGTAAAAGTTTATTTCCATTTCAGGATGGAATTTACCCCGATTCATGGGCGAGGACAAGAGACGCGCTTTTTTATTGCGAAGAAGGGGGGAGCGTTATTCCTCTGTTATTTATAAGACGCCTCTCTTTCTGCGCAGTCGCGAGGAGGACGAAGCGGCAATCTCTAGTTATGAAGAAAGCCGCTTTTTCCTAGCGCGCTTCGTCGCTTCGCTTCTCGCAACGACGTAAAAGTGAGTTTGACGCTGGCATCCCCTCGCCCCAACTTACTCCACCCCGTTATAGTGTCACAGTAGCAATTTTCTGACTAAAGTCTTAATTATTTTTCTTATTTTACCAAATAACGTCTTGCAAGCATACCATCCGAGTTTGAAAATGCTGAGA
>JAISHN010000010.1 GCA_031262635.1 Holosporaceae bacterium | reverse complement strand
AAAATTCTATCAGAAGTTGAAAGAACGGAAAAAATTCCACAAACAAATTCTCTGCGCCGTCATCCGCAAAATGCCGCATATCATTTTCGCTATACTCAAATATAACTCAAAATTCAGCGGGAACCGTCTCAATGTTTACTCTTGACTCCAACTCTCCGACACCGTATCAATCTAGAAATGCGGGAAGTTTAAAAATCCTAGATTGCTTCGCTTCGCTCGCAATGACGAAGAAAAATGGCGCAATGACGTTTCTTTCTCGTCGTCCTAGCGTTTTTCTTCTTCCATCATCCTGAGCAAAGCGAAGGTTCCATACGACGAAGACGCGGGAAAACCGTTTGGATCCTTCGTCGGGCAAGCCCTCCTCTAGGATGACGAAGGGATATTATGCTCCTCGCCCAAACCTCTTCCGCGAGGGGAGAGGGAGAATTGCTACGTCTCGTCATTCTTGGCCGTAGGCCGTATTTATTATTATTATTTTTTTTTTTTTTTTTGTAAATTTTGTGTCGATTTTTTAAATATATTGCTATATAATTATTAAAAATGACGCATTAAAACAGAGCGGATGATATGCAGGCGAATTTATTCAGAAAATCAGCTGTGTTGATCGAGAAAAATCCGTTAAGTTCTAAGCTTTACGAGGATGCGTTGACGGCGGATGGTTTTGACGTTTACGTTGCGAAATCAGCTATGGACGGGCTAATAAAAATCAAGGAATCTAAACAAGACTTGGTTCTAATGAACGCCGAAATCGGCGAAGAATCTTTCGTAGAAAAACTGATTATTAAAATGAAATCGGAACAGGTTTCAAACGTTATGCCTATCATTGGGTTATCCGTTTATAATATAGAACGTAAGAAAAAAATCGCAAAAATATTAGACGCATTCTTAACAAAACCGTTTTCTATTGATAAGTTTACCGAATTTGTACGAGCATGTATCGAGGATAAAATAAATGGCCGCAAATGTCTTGATAATTGACCAGAATGATTCGAATTCATCGTTAATTGCGTCAAAATTGCAAAAAATTCATTATTCTTTGGCATTTTCAAAATCCGACGAAGACTCTTTGCGAATCGTAAGCGATCAATCGATAGACGTGGTGTTTTTGTCCCTTCCCGCGGATTTTTCAGAGTCGGCCAATTCGCTATTTCTTGATTTTTTCTCCGTTTTAAAGCAATTGTGCGGAGTGATTCCAATAATAGGAGTGATCGAATCGGAAGATCAAAAGATTCCTCCGATAAAACTAGACGATATAGTCGACGTTAATGTAAACCAAGAAACGTTGATTTCTCGAATGAACGCCCTCATTAAAATGAAAGATTTGTTCGACGATAGTTTGCTAGGCGCCGTGCATCTCGACGAAAGCGACGCTCGCAAAATCGTCGCTTTTTTTTACGATAACGTCGACTTTTTGCCCAAAAGCGTGTTGACGGACGCCGAAATCGTGATGATAAGAACTTGGCCGACGGCGGACAGTTTTAGCGATGCGGATTTATTTCTTATAAATACAAATCATCATCAAGCTAAAGAATGCTGCGCCGGTTTAAGTTTGCGAAAAGTGAATAAATATAAGCCGATATTTTTTACGTTCGACGGCGACAATAAAGATAATATAGATAAACATGATGTTAACTTGGGGTTTACTGATATTTTAAACGTTAAATCCAATCCGTCCATAGTCGAACAAAGGCTAAACTCGGCGATAAGATACAAAAAGCTATACGAAACATTCTCTAAGAAACTAAGAAAAAGCCTATATTTATCCGCAATAGACTCGACTACCGAAGCCTATAATCGATCTTTTTTAGAGGATTACTTGAAAAACGTGAGACGCGATTTATCAAACGTCGCGGTCATTATGCTGGACGTGGACAAATTTAAATCTATAAACGATAAATTCGGACATTCGTTCGCAGATTCGATGCTAAAGCACGTTTCCAACGTTATCAAAAGATACATACGGGCTTCCGACATCATCGCTAGATACGGCGGCGACGAGTTCGTCGTTATAATGAACGACGTTACGAAAGCCGTCGCTCATAACATCGCCGAGAGAATCCGAGAAAGAATCGACGCGTCGGCGTTTGGCGACGCTCAATGCGCCGTAAGCATCGGCTTGTGCTGCGTGGAGATGAAAAGCGACGCGTCTTTGTATGAAGCGATCTTAATAGCCGATAAATTCATGTACGCCGCCAAACAAGCCGGCGGAAATTCCGTTAAAATTTGCATGTAACGCCGCGTTTGTTGTAGGGGCAATCACTCGCGCCTACAGATGATTGCATAGCGCATTTCTCCCTCGCCTACTCTTTTCCGCAAAAACAGGAAGAGCAAGTAAATCACTCGTACCTAACGCCTAAAAAATACAATCCGCGGGCGGGGGCGGCGAGGCCGGCTTTTGTTCGGTCTTTCGCCGCGAGGACTTCGCAAAAATCGCTCTCGCTCCATTTTCCGCAGCCGACAAAAAACAGCGATCCGACGATATTTCTGACCTGGCGATACAAAAACGATCTTGCGTATACCTTAACGACGACTAAATCTCCTTCGCGCGTTACGGAAATTGCGTTCAACGTCTTGATCGGCGAACTAGATTGGCAGCCGGCGGCTCGAAAAGACGAAAAATCGTGTTTTCCGACCAAACATTGAGCGGCGGCGTTCATTTTTCCCGCGTTTATATGCGGGACGACATGCCAAACTCGGTTGGATTCTACGCAAGGTTTCGCTCTGCGGTTCAAGATTTTGTAAAGGTATGATCTTTCGATCGCGCTAAACCTCGCGTCAAAGTCGTTCGAGACTTCTTCGACCGACAATACGGCGATCGGAACGTCTCGCAAACGAGCGTTGACGCATTCTCGTATGCGAAAACAATCGAGATCGAATTCGGTATTAAAATGAGCCGCTTGGCCGAGAGCGTGAACGCCCGCGTCCGTTCGTCCGCAACCGTATAAAACCGTAGGGACTTTTACTAACGGAAGCAGAGCTTCTTCCAAACGTTGTTGGACTGTGTCTAAGTCTTTTTGTCTCTGCCATCCTGAAAACGGCGTTCCGTCGTACTCAATTGTGAGTTTGTACCGATTCATTTTTCTTCGATCTACGTTCTTTGATCGTATACGCGATAGAAATGATCGCGATCCACAGAGGCCCGACTATCATCGAAACAATCGTGTCGGGATGATAAGCCAAAATCGCGCATACTAAGCCGAGAAAAAGCAAGGCGATCCAATTGCCGATCGGATACCATATGGTCGGGAATTTCAGCTTGGCGATTTCTTCCGGCGTTTTGCTTTTGCGAAAACGCATCTGAACTATGAGGATCGTTCCCCAAACCCAAATCGCCGCGAACGTCGCTATGCTAGTTACGACGGCGAACGCTTTTTCCGGTATGCAGTAGTTGAGGAGCACGCCGATAGTTAAGAGCGCCGTCGAAAGTAAGATCGCTCTTTTGGGAATTTTCCGTCGACTAACTTTTGCAAAAATTCGCGGAGCGTTTCCTTGTAAAGCCAATGCGTACATCATGCGGCCGGTGGAAAAAATACCGCTGTTGCAACACGATAACGCGGCGGTTAAAACTACGAAATTTATAAGCGACGCGGCGGAGCTAACGCCGAGGCCTTCGAAAACTAGGACGAACGGACTGCCGTTGGTTCCGATTTTGTTCCATGGAAATATGCTCATAATTACAAATAAAGCTCCGACGTAGAAAATCAAAATCCGCCAGAGAACTTTTTTAATAGCGTTTGGAATTGATTTTTCGGGAGAAGCCGCTTCGCCCGCCGCAACGCCGATTAATTCCATTCCGATGAATGCAAACATAACGGTTGATAAGGCGCTTAAAACTCCCCCAAATCCCTTCGGCATGAACCCTCCTTCGAGCGCGTATAGGTTCGAAACGCCCGTCGAGCCGTTTATAAAGAAGATAACGCCGAATAGGATCATTGCCAGGATTGTGACGACTTTTATTAACGCAAACCAAAATTCGAGTTCGCCGAATAACTTAACCGTCAAAAGATTTACCGAGGTTACGGACGCCAGCGAGACCAACGGAGGTATCCATTGAGGCAATTGCGGCCACCAGAAATTGCAATAAACGCCGACGGCGGTAAATTCTGCCATGCCTATGACGATCCACATGAACCAATAAGTCCAGCCGACGATAAATCCCGCTCGCGGACTGATAAACATAGCGGCATGGGCGCTGAAAGCTCCCGAAGTCGGACAATCTACGGTTACTTCGCCGAGCGCTCGCATGATAATGTATAGGATAACTCCGCCGATCAAATAGCTGAGCATGATCGCCGGTCCGGCGGCTCTTATAGCCGCGTTCGAGCCAAGGAAAAGCCCGACTCCGATCGCTCCGCCGATCGCTATCAATTGTATGTGACGCTCCTTTAGACCGCGATGCAAATCCTCGCGGACGCCGGTTGTCCGTTTCGACGTCATTGTTTATCCTAAGATCTTAAATCAGGCGATGTTAAACGAAAACCGCCGAAACATCAATGCTTGCGTCTACATAACGAGGAGCGGTTGCGCCTCGTATTTGAAACATGCTAGATTGTCGGCGTTTAAAAATGCGTTTCATGGTTAAAAAACTAATAAGAAAAATAAAGAATTCCTACGCGGTCAAAAATTACAAAAATATTTATCCTTACGTTAAGCCGTATTGGTCCAGAGCGTTGGCGGCGGTTTTTGTAACGATTCCAGTCGGAATGATGGACACCGCTATTCCGTGGGCTTTAAAAAATTACATGGATTCTATAACGACCGGAAAAAGTTCGATCATAGTCTCCTACATGCCGTTTTTGATACTGCTTTTCGCCGCGACTCAGAGCGTTTTTACTTATTTAGCCACTTATTTAAACGCTTGGGTCGGAGCGAAAATCAGCGCCGGTTTGAAGTACGATCTTTTCAAGAAATTAATGAGAAACGACGCGTCGTTCTTCGATAAAAACGTCTCGGGAACCATACAAATGAGGTTCAATACCGACGTAGACACGGCTTGCTCCGGTTTGCTGAATCACTTAAAAATGTTTTCGACGAGAATTTTTAACTCCCTGTCGCTGATTATCGCGTTGTTTGTCATTTCTTGGCGAATGGCTATCGTCGCGATTATAATTTTGCTGTTCGCTTTATATCCTCTTACGACGATTCGTAAACGCATAGGCGGGATCGTTGAACAGACGGTTTTTTCAGGTTCGGCTATCGCGACGCATTATATCGAAGCATTTTCGGGAAATAGAATCGTAACGTCTTATAATCTTTACGATTATCAGAAACGAAAAATTTCCGACGCTCTTGATTTCGCGTTTAAACTCGGAATCAAAATGACCCAACGCACCGGAATTTTGTCGCCGATAATGCACCTTACGATAGGAGCTGGAATCGCGATCATAATATGGTTTGGAAGCTACTTGATTTTGAACGACCTTCTAACGGCCGGCGGATTCGTCGCGTTCACCACTTCTGTCATAATGCTTTATCAACCGATAAAATCCATGGGAAACGACTTTAATTCCGTGCAATTGTCGCTAATGGCGATAGAAAGGGTGTTTACGTTGCTAAAAGAAACTCCCGCTATAAAAAACCGTCCGAACGCGAGGCGTCTAACGTCTGTAAAAAACAAAATCGAATATAAAGACGTTTGTTTTGAGTATGAAAAAGATCGTCCAATTTTGAAAAATATAAATTTTACGGCAAACGTCGGCGAAACCGTCGCGTTGGTCGGCAATTCCGGCGGCGGTAAAACGACGTTGGTAAATTTGCTTCCGAGATTTTACGACATAACGTCGGGGAGTATTTTCATAGACGGAGTCGATATAAGAAGCTTAGAGCTGGATTCTTTGAGAGATAAAATCGCCGTCGTATTTCAAGATAACTTTTTATTCGGCGGAACGATTCGAGACAATATTTTGCTCGGCAAAGAAAACGCGTCTCAGGAGGAGCTAGAACAAGCGGTGAAATCGGCCTGTTTGAAGGACTTCGTCTCGAAGTTAGACAAAGGACTCGATACGGAAATAGGCGAAAGAGGCGTTTTGCTCTCCGGCGGACAAAAACAACGAGTCGCGATAGCTCGCGCGTTCATAAAAAACGCTCCGATAGTAATTCTGGACGAAGCTACCTCCGCGTTAGACAACAAATCGGAAGCCATAGTTCAAAAAGCCATCGACAACTTGATGAAAGATCGAACGGTGTTCGTTATAGCTCATAGATTATCTACGGTAAGAAACGCCGACAAAATCGTCGTGGTAAATAACGGAGAAATAGTCGAGATTGGAACGCACGACGAGCTGATTAACAAAAACGGCGCTTACGCCGCGTTGTCGAACATAGCCGGCCGGTAGGTAGTAAGACGAATCTCTACGATCCGCTTCAACGCAAAGACAAAACGCCGCCATTTTTCTTCTTTCGTCATCCTTGAGCATAGCCAAGTTTCTTGATACTTGAAACCTTGTGTGTTAAAATATTAGCTAAACATGGAGGTTATTATCATGAAAGATAAAGTAACGTCGTTTTATAAAGACGCGGCGGGCGCGGTTGACGCGGGTTTGCGTAAATATATGCTAAACGTGTTCTCCTATATGTCCGCCGGATTGGCTCTAACGGCCGTAGTGGCTTACTGCGCGAGTTGTTCTCCGACTTTGATGGGCTTTTTGTACGGCGCTCCGTTGGTTTCAATCCTTATGGCCTTCGCTCCTTTAGCGATAGCTATATATTTGACGGCCAAGTTAGGCAGTATCTCTGCTGAGAGAGCAAAAACGCTGTTTCTCGTTTACGCCGCGTCGTTGGGTCTGTCTATGTCGTGGATTTTTGCCGTATACTCTGGAAGCAGCATCGTCGGAACGTTTTTCATAACGTCGTCGATGTTTTTGTCGATGGTAGTCTATGGGTACGTTACCGACAAAGACCTAACCAATTGGGGCGCGTACCTAACGATGGCGCTTATTGGATTAATAATTGCGAGCGTTGTAAATATGTTTACTCGCAGCTCGGGTTTTGAGCTCTTAATATCGGCGATTGGAGTCGTCGTTTTTACGGGATTAACCGCCTACGACGCTCAAGTCATTAAAAGCTACTATTTCGACTCGGATTCCGTAGAAATTAGCGAGAAAAAGGCGATATTCGGAGCTTTGAGACTCTACTTAGACTTCGTAAACCTTTTCTTTTACATTCTAAGATTCATGGGATCGAGAAGAGACTAACAACTTATCGCGTTAAAATCTTAAGGAGAAGCGAACGTGTCCGGTCATTCGCAGTTTAAAAATATTATGTACAGAAAAGGGGCGCAAGACGCTCGAAAGGCGAAAGTCTTTTCGAAAATCTCCCGAGAAATAACCGTCGCCGTTAAAGAAGGCGGAACCGATCCCGAGAGCAACGCTCGTCTGAGATCGGCGTTATTGAGCGCTCGTTCTGAGAATATGCCCAAAGACAACGTGGATCGCGCGATTAAAAAAGCGATCGGGGGAGACGCTGGAGCGGAGTATTTCAACGTAAGATACGAAGGCTACGGTCCAGGAGGAGTCGCGATTATTGTCGAAGCTCTGACGGACAATAAAAATCGAACGGCTTCCGACGTTAGATCAGTGTTTACAAAATTCGGCGGAAATCTTGGAGAAAGCAACAGCGTTAGTTTCCAATTTGATCGCGTCGGGTATGTTTCCTATGCAAAAAACGTCGCGTCCGAGGACGATGTGTTTGAAGCGGCGATCGACGCGGGCGCCGACGACATGACCGCCGATGATGAAAATTTTGAGATTACCTGCCCTATGGAACGCCTATCCGTCGTCAGAGATAAATTAATAGCTAAATTCGGCGATCCGTTAGAAGCGAGAATAATTTGGCAGCCTCAAAATACTATTTCCGTCGACGGAGACAAAGCGCAGACTTTGTTTAGACTTCTTGAAGCTCTGGAAGACAACGACGACGTTCAATCCGTTGCGGCGAATTACGAAACGACGGAGTAGGTTTTCGAACAAACTACCTTTGACGGCGAGACATATTGGCATTGACGCTAACTGAGCATTTTTTTGTAGAGGCGAATGATTATTCGCCTTTTTTTATGCGCGAGAAACGGTTTTTCGTTTGTAACATTGTAAGGGCAGGCAGACCCTGCCCCTACATTATCCGTAACGCTCGTTTTCTTTTGTAGAGATGGGTTAGTTTCCTGCCCTTACGCTCCCCTTCCGTCATCCTGAGCGAAGCGAAGGATCCAAGCGGCGAAAACGCGGGAAAATCGCATGCCGCAAGCAGTCTATAGGATGACGGAAAGAGGAAACGTTTCGTCGCTTCGATTATCATAGCGACAAAAATGTAAGAATAAATACCAAATGCCCTGTAAAAATCTCATTCTACATTCTCTCGAACGTCATCGCGACTCCTTCTCCTCCTCCGACGCACAGGGTCGCGAGGCCTTTTTTGGCGTTTTTCGTCGCCATGGCGTTGAGCAGCGTCGCGATTATGCGAGCGCCGCTGGCTCCGAGCGGATGTCCGAGAGCGCACGCTCCGCCGTTGACGTTTACTTTCTCTGGATCAAGCGAAAATTCTTTAATCGCCGCCATCGCTACGACCGCAAACGCTTCGTTGATCTCAAATAAATCTACGTCGCCGATCGACCAGTTTGATTTTTCCAAGACTCGCTTGATCGCGCCGATCGGAGCCGTGGCGAACAATTTAGGAGCCTGCGAAAAATCGCTCTGAGCGACTATGCGAGCAAACGGCGTTAATCCCGCCTTTTCCGCCGTTGATTCTCGCATAATCAACAACGCGGCGGCTCCGTCCGAAAGCGAACTTGCCGAAGCCGCGGTTATGGTTCCGTCTTCCTTGAAGGCCGGTTTCAAGCTTGGAAGTCTGGATAGATCGACGGAAAACGGAATCTCGTCCGCGTCGACGATCGCTTCGCCTTTTCTTTCTTTAACTGTTACGGGAGCGATTTCGTTTTTAAACGCGCCTATTTCTACGGCCGCGCGAGCCTTTGCGAAAGATTTTGCGGCGTATTCGTCTTGTTCTTCTCGAGAAAAACCGTAAGCGGCGGCGGTTTCTTCGGCGAACGCTCCCATGACGCGTTTTTCGTAAGCGTCCGTCAGTCCGTCCTTGACTATGTGATCGACGATTTTCCCGTCGCCAAAACGATATCCCGAGCGAGCTTTTTCCAGTAGATACGGAGCGTTCGTCATGCTTTCCATTCCGCCGGCGACAACCGCGTCGCATTCGCCCGCGAGGATCGCGTTTCTCGCCAGCATAGCGGCCGCCATGCCCGATCCGCAGATTTTGTTTACGTTCGCGCAGTTTGTCGATTCGCTTAATCCGGCTCCGAGAGCGGCTTGACGCGCCGCCGATTGTCCAAGACCGGCGGACATGACGCAGCCCATGTAAACGCCGTCGATTTTAACGTCGCAATTTTCGACGACTTTTTTAACGACTGTTTTCCCAAGCTCAACGGCGGACGCGAACTTGAGTTTGCCGTTAAACGCTCCAAGCGGAGTCCTTGCGGCGGAAACCACAACGACAGAATCCATATTTTTTTCTCCTCTAAAAAAATAGAAATTAATTATAAAATATCAATAAAATATTTATTAAGTAAAGATAATATTAATTATTTATTGTCTGGTAACGACCGGCGCTCGTTATCGTTGTCGCGGCGGACGGAAATATATTCACAGGTCAATTCCGACAAAAATATTCATATCGCAAACTCAGAGCGATTAAGTTATAATTTCTAACAACACGCGTAAAAATAAGAGGCGTTTTTGAAAATAATCATATGTTCTGGAGGCACCGGCGGACATATATTTCCCGCGATCGCGTTATTTGAGGCGGCGAAGCAAAAGGGACTTGACGCGACGCTTGTAACCGACGCTAGAGGCGACGTTTTCTGCGAGAATGTTTCAAAAAAAATCGTTTTAGATTCCGTAAGATTTCTACCCAAAAGTCCTTTTAAAACCGCGCGGCGATTTTTATCGGCGTTTTGGAAGTTTTTGAAATTTTACTTAAAAAAGCGGCCGGACGCGGTCGTCGGATTCGGCGGAATTTTTACGATCGCTCCGTTAATCGCGGCGAAAATTCTAGGAAGCAAAGTCGTCGTTTATGAACAAAACTCTATAGTTGGAAAAGCGAACAAGTTTCTAGAAAAATTCGCCGATTTAAGATTCGCGTCGTTTAAATTTGACGAAAAATGGACGAAAGTCGCGGCTCCGGTTCGAAGCGAATTCTTTGGGAAAAAAATTCCGTATAAATGCGATGGAATCGTAAAAATTCTCGTTATCGGCGGAAGCCAGGGCGCCGCGTCTTTTTCCAATATTATTCCGCGGGCTTTAGAAACGCTTAGCGCGGAGGAAAGAAAAAATATTGAGATCATTCAACAAGAAAATCACGGCAACGTTGAAAAATTAGAGCGCGTCTATGAAAATCTCGGCGTAAAGGCGACTATAAAAAAATTTGTTTACGACGCGGCGGAAAAAATGCTCAATTCTCAATTGGCGATTTGCAGATCGGGAGCGTCGACTTTATCCGAGCTGTCGGCTATCGGCAGACCCGCGATATTAATTCCGTATCCAAACGCGACGGATAATCACCAATTTTGGAACGCGAAATACTATGAAGACAAAGGCGCCGCGTGGGTTCTTGAAGAAAAAGACGGAATTGCCGAGAAATTGGGAAAACTTATTCGGCGGCTCCTCCAAAATAGGGAATTGCTAAAAAATGCGGCGGCTCATATGATAAACGACTCCGCGGATCGAGCCGCGGATAATTTTATAGAATTAATCAAATTGTCGAGAGGCGGTAAAAAGTGAAAAGTTTTACAACTGACGCGGGGATGATTCACTTCGTCGGAATCGGCGGCATAGGAATGAGCGGAATCGCCGACATACTCGTAAATCTCGGATATAAAGTAAGCGGAAGCGATTTAAAAGAAAACGCGATGACCGCAAGGTTGGCTAGAAAGGGAGTTAATATAAAAATAGGACACGACGCTCGAAATATTTGCGGAGCGTCCGTCGTTGTGATCTCGTCCGCGATATCTAAAGACAATCCCGAAGTTTTAGAAGCTCGCAGGCTGGGAATTCCAGTCGTAAAAAGAGCTGAAATGCTCGCTGAGCTTATGAAAATGAAGCGATCAATCGCCGTCGCGGGAACTCATGGAAAGACGACGACGACTTCGCTAATCGCCGCCGTATTGGATCAGGCAAATTTTGATCCGACCGTTATAAACGGCGGAGTAATCAACGCTTATAATAGCAACGCCCGTCTTGGAACCGGAGACTGGATAGTCGTAGAGGCCGACGAGTCGGACGGATCGTTCACAAAGCTAATGTCGACGATCGCGGTCGTCACTAATATAAATTTTGATCATATAGATAATTTTAAGGATTTTTCAGAGCTAAGAAATCTATTCGCAGAATTCGTCGAAAACATCCCGTTTTACGGAGCGGCGGTTTTGTGCGTCGATCACCCCGAAGTCGAAAAACTCGCCGCGCAAATAGTCGATCGCCGAATAATTCTCTATGGATTGTCGTCGGAAAAAGCAGGAGTTTCGTGCGAGAATATAAAATTTTCTCAACGCGGAGCGGAATTTGACGTAATTTTCTCAAAAGATATTGTAAAGAAATACAAACTCGACAAAAGCAAATGGGAAAACTTTGTCGTGAACATGTTTGGATTTCATAACGTCCAAAACGCGTTGGCGGCGATTTCCGTCGGGTTGGAATTGGAAATATCCGAAGAAGACATAAGAGTCGCGCTCGGTTCGTTCGCCGGAGTTAAGCGCAGATTTACAAAAGTAGCCGAGATCGACGGCGTAAGCATAATAGACGACTACGCGCATCATCCGGTAGAGATTGAGGCGGTTTTAAAAGCGGCGAGAAACGCCTGCGACGGACAGATTTTTGCGGTCATTCAGCCGCACAGACACACGCGTCTGAAGAATTTTCTGTCTGATTTCGCCAGGGTTTTGGAGCAAAGCGATCGCGTTTTCGTCGCGCCGATTTATTCCGCCGGAGAAGCGGATAATGGAACGGATCATTTCACTCTCTTAAATCTATTGAAGGAAAACGGAATAGTGAAAGCGGATTTTGTTCAAAACTTGTCGGCGCTAAAAGATAAAATAAAAGAAGAAACGCGTTCCGGCGATTTTGTAATTTTCCTCGGCGCGGGGGATATAACCCAATGGGCTTACGGATTAGCCGACAATCTAACGGAAAGCGACTAATGTCTGTTATTGAAAAATTCCCCGCCGTTAAGGGTCTCTTAAAAGAAAACGCGAAAATAGGAAAAAAATCCTTTTTCGGAGTCGGCGGAGCGGCGGAAGTTTTATTCATTCCTAATAATGTCGACGAATTATCGACTTTTTTAAGCGAACTGCCGGAAAATATTCCGGTCGCGATTCTCGGGGCTATGTCGAACGTCTTAATTCGCTCTGGAGGAATTCCTGGAGTCGTAATAATCCTAAACGAAGGCTTTAAGCGCGTTTTCGTAGAAAACGACGTATTGGAAGTCGGCGCGGCAGTTCATTGCGGAAAGTTGTCGGAGTTCGCTATGGATCGCGAGCTTGGCGGATTCGAGTTTCTAGCGGGCATTCCTGGAACCGTTGGCGGAGCGATTAAAATGAACGCCGGATGTTACGGCTCGGAAATCTCGAATTCATTAATAGAATGCGAGGCCGTCGATTTTACTGGACAAATAAAGTGGCTGCGAGCTAAAGACGTCGGCTTCGGATATCGAACGTCGACTATTCCCGACGATTTAATAATAACCCGCGCTTGGTTTCGCGGAACTAAAAACGTCGATTATTCGATTTCAAAAAAAATAAACGAAGTTATGTCGAAGCGCAAAGACAGTCAGCCGCTTAATCAGAGGTCGTGCGGATCGGCGTTTAAGAATCCGGCCGGACAGAAGGCCTGGGAATTAATAGAAGCCGCGGGATGTCGCGGAATGAGAGTCGGCGGAGCGGTCGTTTCAGAGAAACATTGCAATTTTATAGTCAACGAAGACAACGCCGCCGCCGAAGATATAGAAGATCTTGGAGAATTGATTATACGAAAAGTTTTTGAAAAAACGGGAGTTCGTTTGGAGTGGGAAATCGCGCGTCTAGGAGTAAGAAACGAGAGACGCTAAAAAAAGCCTCTCGATATCTGCTTCCAATCTTCAAAAGCAATTTATTTTGGACGGCGGCGTTTGTAGGAGCGATCGCGGCTTTCGCTTATTATAACGCCGATAAAATCGCCAAAACTCAGACCGACTATTTTCGCATAAAAAAAATCGTTTTCGACGGGAACGAAAAGACTCGCGACGCGATCTTATTAAAAGCGTCGGGACTAACGTACAGAAGCAACATATTCGCTTACTCGGTCGACGGGGTAAAAAGAAAATTGGAAAACGTCCCGTGGATAAAATCCGCGACCGTTCAGCGAAAACTTCCCGACACAATATATATAAGAGTCGCAGAAAGAACTCCAATCGCGATTTTACAGTCTAAACGCAAATTGTATTTAGTCGACGCGGACGGAAAAGTTCTTGAAGACGACGGCATCGGAAATTTTGGCTCTTTGCCAATCATAATAGGAGACGGAGCCGAGAAAGAAGCCGATAAGCTTTTCCGCTGTCTCGAAAGATTTCCTAAAATACGCAAGCAACTGGCGTTTGCGCTAAGAATTGGAAAAAGACGTTGGAATATAAAAATTAACAGAGGAATTACGGTGAAACTTCCCGAAACCGGAATCGCTCACGCGTTGGGCATCTTGGAAGAAATTTCTGATAGAAACGGTTTCTTTGGCGAAGACATATCCGCGATTGATCTTAGAATGTTAGACCGCGTCGTCGTTACTAAAAAGGAAGGGAAGAAGTAACTTGTCTAGCGGTACGATCGCAGTTCTGGATATTGGCAGCTCAAAAGTCTGCTGCTGCGTCGCCGACGTTTCAGACGACGGGCGTTTTAGAATTATCGGAGTCGGATATTGCGTTTGTTTCGGCGTTAAAGCCGGCGTGATAATCGATATGAGATCCGTCGAAAAATCCATCTCAAAAGCCGTGGAAGACGCGGAAAAAGCAGCGAATTTTCGCATAAAGTCCGTTTACGTAAACGTTTCCGGCAAAGACGTAAAATCAAAAATAGTAAACGCAAGTCTGAACGTCGGCGGACGCATAGTTGGAGACGAAGACGTATTGAGTCTATTCAATTATTGCGTCCAAGAAGACGGAGACGAAACGGTCATTCACTCGATTCCGATTCGGTATAACGTCGACTCTCTCCAGGGAATCAGAAATCCCGTTGGAATGGTCGCCAACGCTTTAAGCGTAAGTATGAATTTAGTTTCCGTTCCGAAAGCGCAGTTAGACAACTTAATGTTGTGTTTAGCTAAATGTCATTTAGAGCCGGCGGGAGTCGTAGCGTCAATTTACGCCTCGGGACTTTGCGCGATGGACGACGGCGCGACTAATCAGATAGTAATCGATTTTGGCGGAGGAACCGCGTCGATCGGCTTTTTTTACGACGGAATATTTAGCGGAATGAGCGTCGTCCCTCTCGGAGGTAAGAACGTCGCCGACGACGTGGCTTACGTCTTAAACATACCGTCTGTCAGCGCAGAAAAATTGAAAAATCTACACGGCTCGGCTTTCGTTTCAATCTGCGACGAACGAGAGCCGATTTTTATTCCTGTCGCGGAAGACGACGACGTTATAAATCTTCAAAAAATTGCGAAAAGTTCGTTAAATCAAATAATCCAACCGAGAGTTGAAGAGATTTTGAAAATGATAAAAAAGAAAATCGACGAATCTCCGTTCGGCGATAAATTCTCTCGCAACGTCGTTATGACCGGAGGAGGAAGCATGTTGACGGGCATGAGAGATTTTGCCGCCGATATTCTCAACAAAAGAGTAAAAATTAAAAGAATAGAAAATCTCGCAAAAGATTCAAACGAACCGCTGAACAATAGCTTTTCCGTCGCGATCGGCATGATAAAATTTGCAAAAATAGACGAGAACCGTTCGACAAAAGTAAAAAAAAGCTCTTCTTCAAACAAAAACGGAGGATTTTTTAGAAAAGCTTTGATTTGGATTGAAAACAACTTGTAAATTGAGCTTTATTATTATAACCTGCCCAAAACGAGTTTTAATCGGGGAATATTCAAATGACAACTGATAACGACGCGAAAGAGGGTTTTGTCAAAAAAGGCGAGCAAGGAGATTTTTTTGCTCAAGAAACTTTTGCGAGCGAAGGTTATTTAAAGCCTAAAATAACGGTTTTTGGAGTCGGCGGAGCCGGCGGAAACGCCGTAAACAACATGATAAGATCGAGTCTTGAGGGAGTCGATTTTGTCGTCGCCAACACAGATTCGCAGGCTTTGCTACAATCGCTATGCGAAAGGCGAATACAGCTCGGGCTCGAAATTACCGGCGGATTAGGAGCCGGAGCGCGACCGGACGTCGGCAAAGCCGCGGCGGAAGAAGTAGTCGACGACATTGTTTCTTACGTAAAAAATAGCAACATGGTTTTTATCACCGCCGGAATGGGCGGAGGAACCGGAACCGGAGCCGCTCCGGTCATCGCTAGAATCGCAAAAGAACACGGCGTGTTGACGATCGGAGTCATAACCAAGCCTTTCCACTTCGAAGGCACAACTAGAATGCGCACCGCCGAAAAGGGAATCGACGAGCTGCAGCAATACGTCGATACTTTAATCGTAATTCCAAACCAAAATTTGTTCCGAGTCGCCAACGAAAGAACGACTTTTGCCGACGCTTTCAAAATGGCGGACGACGTTTTGCGTTCCGGCGTCCAAGGCGTAACCGACTTAATGGTAATGCCTGGACTCATCAACCTTGATTTTGCGGACATCAAAACCGTTATGAGCGAAATGGGTAAAGCGATGATGGGCACCGGCGACGCGGAAGGCGACAAGCGAGCGATAGAAGCCGCGGAAGCCGCGATTTCCAACCCGCTGCTCGACGACGTCTCTATGAAAGGCGCTCGAGGAATTTTGATCAATATCACCGGCGGATACGATATGACGTTGTACGAAGTCGACGAGGCCGCCAACAGAATTAGGGAAGAAGTCGATCCTGAAGCGAATATAATTTTTGGCTCGACTTTTAGTGAAAAATTAAACGGCCGTATGAGAGTTTCAGTCGTCGCCACCGGCATCGACGCCGCGGCGGTCAAACAGAAAATACAAGCTTATGAAGAAACGACGAATCGCTCGCAGCCGCCTGTCGAGCCGACGGAACAAACGCCGCCCGTCGCTGAAAATAACGCGACCGCTACTGAAGAAAAGTCTTCGCAGGTTTTTGGAGTTATAAAAAATCCAGCGGAAACCGAACCGCTAAAAAGAAAGCCTCAATCGCTGTTTGAACGTTTAACGGGAATGAGAAAGCCGTTCTCTTCCGATAAAAAAGAACAGTTTGTCGTTCAACAATCCGCCTCTCAATTAGGCGGCCAGGAAGACGATCTGGAAATTCCCGCGTTTTTACGCAAAGGTTCGTAAGAGCGCATTCAATTTTTGTGGGTATTTTTGCGAATAATTATTCGCCCTTGTTAGATTGCGTCGCGGTTTTCGTAAAGTCGATCATTCGTCGACTCTCCGTCATTCTAGAGCGAAGCGAAGAATTCAGACTGCGAAGAAAGCCTGAAATCGCTTAGATCCTTCGTTGGACTTCGTTTTTCTTTAGCGTTCGTATGCGTCTACGCTTTTTTCGATTTTCTGAATAGCCGGTTTTGTCGAACTCCCGCCCTTGATTTCAATAACCCGAGCGTTGCTAGGACTTGTTATAAGCAAATTAATTTGCAGGATTCCATTGTCGAACTCCGCGTCTTGAACTTCGACTCCATCCGCAAGAAAGAACGTCTTAATAAACTGCCGCGTCGCGATTCCTCTATATATATAAACCGCTCGAGAATCGGCGTCTTGCTTTCCGCGAATAGTTAATTGATTATTTTCTATCGATATTCGTATATTTTCTTTTTTGAATCCCGCTAAAGCTAGAGTAATTCTGAAACCGCGTTCTCCAATTTGTTCGATATTGTACGGAGGATACGACCCGTCCGGCGTTTTTGACAGCAAATCGACTAGTTTTTCAAAATCCTCATTCAATCCTAAAAACCAATGTCTGCCAATGCCAAATGGTAAAGTCCTATCATCCATTTTTATACCTCTCATAATCTTTTATGATACTCTAAAAGACCGCGTATGTCAATTTGCGTTTCTTACGATCCTTTTTCCTCTACAACTTAGTTTCCTTCATATATGATGTGACAAACGGGAGGAGCGGAGTAATGTTAGAACGTATGGAGACATTTTTTGCAAATCGCGTCGACGCTTACGAAGAGCATATGAAGTCTATAGACGGCTTGCTGGAGGCGTATGCGGAGATGGCGCGGACGCTGCCGACCAACGTCGCGACGCTGCTCGATCTCGGCTGCGGCACGGGACTCGAGTTAGAGGAAATTTTCAAGCTACATCAGAATGTTAAAGTCACCGGCATCGACATAACGCGAGAAATGCTCGAGAAACTGCGCGAGAAATATAACGACAAGCAAATCGAATTAATTTGCGCTAGTTACGTCGACCGCGACTTTGGTTTGGAGAGTTTTGACGCGGCGATTTCTTTTAAAACAATGCATCATCTAACGCGCGAACAAAAGCGTAACGTATACTCCGCCGTTCGCAGAGCGTTGAAACCAGGAGGCTGTTATATCGAGTGCGACTATATGGTTCTTACTCAATCCGAAGAAGACCGTTACTTTGCGGAAAATCGCAACTTACGCGAGTCGCATGGCGCCGCAGACGGCGAGTTTTACCACTACGACGCGCCGATGACGGTAGAAAATAATATTCGTCTGCTTTATGCGGCGGGTTTCAAAAGCGCGGAAGCCGTTTGGAGCCGCAATTGCGCCGCGATAGTTGTGGCGAAAAAAGTAGAATGTATTTCTTAACGCGAATAATAGGATTTTAGCATGATTATAAAAAAAATCGGAATCATCCCTTGATAACGTCAAACATATCTGATAATGTTTGATTGAAGAGAGGGTTTATGAACTTTATAGAATTTAATAAGCAGTTTAAGAACG
>JAISHN010000082.1 GCA_031262635.1 Holosporaceae bacterium | reverse complement strand
ATTTATCAAGTGAGAAGCTAATTGATTCGCCTTTTGATTTAATTCATCATACGTTAAATAATCATTCCCATGTTTCACAGCAATATTATTTGGATATTTCAATACTTGCTCTTCAAATATTTCCGCTATAGAAGAATCCCGCGGATAATCTGTCGTTGTATCGTTATATTCTTCAATCAACAAATGCTTTTCTGATTCCGTAAGAAGCGGAGCGTCTTTTACTTTAAGCGTCTTGTCGCGCAAGATTCCGTTTATAAAAACATTCAGATGTCCTGGCATATTTTCTATGATCTTTGCGTTCAATTCGTCTAAATCATCAGGAAAATAAAGCCTTATGCTATCGTTATTGATAACAAAGCATAAACATCTGTTATCATTTCTCGTGGGTTTACTTGTACTTATCACAATTGGTAAAGACAGTGTGTTATCGCTTAATTGCGGATATCGTAGTTTTATATCTTTTGAATACGTATCTTTGATTTTTGTCGTATCAAGCAACTTCGAAACCGAAGAATACGCGCTCGCAAAATCAGTTTCCGCAGAAAAGCTCAAGTTTATTGGCGCGACTTCTGCGAAAAAATCGTGAATATCTTCCGTTGCGTTTTCCGCATATTGCGATTTGTAACCGACGCTGTAATCGTCATAATTGTTTAATCTATACAGATATAAAAGAAACATAGTTATGAGAGCCGTTTCAGAGTTTACGTTTTTCGGCAATAACTTAGCTATTTTTCCCGAAAATACAGTTTGTTCTTTTATGGTTGGATTATTTTTAGAAGGATTCAGAGATAAGAAATTCACGCTATTGGCTTCAGTAATGGTTTTTACCCAATATGATTCGGATTTCGCTAATTTCTCGCCATGTTCTCTCAATTTATCTAAAAACGCCGGACTCAAAGAAGTTAAACTCTGCCCGACTGCAATTCCACGCGCCTCTGCAAATGCAAGAGCTTCATAATTCCTATTATCGATATCGCTTATTTGAGAAATAATAATATCGTTAGTGGTTGTAGCTATCTTCAAATGCTCTTCTGATATTTCAACAACAGTTCCTGACTCGGCGTTTGATTTTTCATCTGATACTTTGACGCCTTTTGCGAAAAACACCGTATCGTTATAAATAAACTTAGGAAGACATAATTTATTCGCATATTCAGAAAAGTTTAACCCACGTTCCATTGCGTAAATTTCTTCAGCTGTAGCGGATGACCATGAAATGACTCCAAAATCTCGCGGTTTTTGGAAAAAAGAGTAATAGCTTCTTTGGCTTAAGTCTTGTTTAGTTCTAGTATAAGAACCGTTCGCTAATTCTTTCAGCAAATCGCTAAATAATGGCATCGCGTTTTCTATGCATTTTACATTTAAAGAAAAGCTCGTGTCGTAATCGTCTATCTTGAAAACGCATTGTTTTAATATGTTGCCAGTGTCGACTTCTTCCTCAAGCACGTGCCAAGTCGCTCCATGAAGTTTCTCGCCGTTTAAGATAGCCCACGACGTCGCGTGCACTCCCGCATATTTAGGAAGCGGAGCGTTGTGAAAATTAATACAAAATTGTCGCGCTAACTGAATTATTTCCTTGCTCAAAATTTTGCTATTTACTACGCTGAATAAAAAATCACACGGCTTCTTTTCCATCCATGACTTGAGAATAGCAACTGAATTAGTACATGGAATCTTAAGCTCTTTAGCAAACGCCGTTAACTTGCTGCTCGGGGTACATATACCTAATAGATCGCGCCCTTCTTCCAGTATGACCCTCGCGCAACGATCAGCCATACTGTCTTCGCCTATCAGATAACAGTTAAATTTTCCGCCATTAAGAATTTCAGACTGCGCTTTTTGTTTAAGATTCATCATCTATAAATTTCACTCGACTGCTAATGTAATTATAGTAGCAATTATAATTTTTTATGTATACCAAAAACAATTATACAAAGGCGCTATTTGTAATTTTCTCATAACATTGAAGAGCGCCTGATAATAAGTAAAAATTTAACAGAACCTTTTTTGTTAATGCGCAAATATGTGGAATCTTCATTTATTTAAAAAAGTTAGATTGCAAAGTCAAAGATCTATTCAGGCAGGAGAAAAATAGGAAAAATTAGAAATCGCCTGAATCAACGATTCCGAAGCCATCCGTTATCGCTTGACGCTTTTACGCCGTTATATTCGATCGGCTCAAGCAGACTATCATAGGAAGAGGAGGAGCGCTTGGAACCGACGAAAATGCGTTTCATTTCGTCTCGTTTTTATTCAATTTATATTTACGGCCTTTGTTTTCGCCAGTCGCCGTCAAAATTCCCGCCTCGATAAGCGCGGCGAAATATTTTTTCACGCTTTCGGCTGATTTGCCGGTAAGAATCTGCGCTCGGTAATTGTCGATCTCGCCGTTATTTTCCACAAAACTTATTATGCTTTTTAAAAACTCCAGCTCGCTCTTGCTAAGTTTATCGGTAAATTTATCGGGAATTATATCGGCAACTTCATTCGTCGGCAATTTGCTCAACGCTTCGACGATCGCTTCAAGCATGAATTCTATAAATTCCGTTGAATCGGCCGTTTTTTCGGCGTTTCCAAGAACGCGATAATATTCGCGCTGTTTTTCGTAGACAATCGTTTCGATAGGAATCCATGCGAAAATCTCCCGCCATTTGGCTAGAACCAGCGTTTGCCAGAGTCGCCCCATTTTCCCGTTTCCGTTGGCGAAAGGATGAATAAATTCTATTTCAAAATGCATGACGGAACTTTTAATAAGCGGATGAACATTGGAATTTTTCGCCCAATCAAACAGATTTTTTATCAAGTTCGGTATAAATTCCGGCCTCGCCCCTAGATGAACTAGTTCTTTTCCCGCAAACACGCCTACCTCGCCCGCGCGAAACCGTCCAGATTCCGAAACCAAATCGACGGTCGTTAATTTATGTGCCGTTAGAAAATCGTCAATATTAAACGGATCAAATTCTCGCATATGTTCGTAAGCGTCGTGCGTGTTTTTTATTTCTTTTATTTCGCGAGGATCGCCGATAACATGCTTGCCGTCGACGATATCTGCGATTTGCTTCATCGAAAGAGAGTTGCCTTCTATGGCTGTGGACGACTGAATAGAACGAAGTCGGTTTATCCTTCGCAGACGCAAATTGCGGCCGTATTCGCCGGAGCCTTGGATTTTTCCTACGCGTTCAGCCGCCTGCGCGACAAGATTGGCGATTTTTTCAGTTATCGCAAAGGGCGGTTTATTCATTTTATCCTCTTCAATATCCGCCGCTGCGGACGACGGTATTTTAAGAAAAACTCTATTTCTTAATTCAGTTATAATTATAGCGTCGCTTTCCTACGCTATCAAAAACAAAAAGTCGCTTATATTTTATCGCGAGACTTTTTTCTTTGATTCCCCTTGCTCCAACTAAGCCGATGCGGTTCGCGCCGCGATCGTCGTCTTCGAGATCGACGAAAAACTGCGGAAGACCGAAACTCGGAAACGGCGGCAGCTTTGGCGGTTAAAAGACAATCGGAGTCGGGGATTTTTTTTGCGTTTCCTTCCTAAAACTCTCTCATTTCCTCTTATTTCTTCGCAATTTTCTCTCGCAGCTTGTGAAAATATCTTACGGCGGAATTCCTGTGAATTCCCAAGCGGAAATTTAGAAACTTCGTTGTAAAAAAAACGCGCCGCGACTTAACATTTTTTTATGAATAAAAATAGAGATAAAATCTTTTAATAAGTTTAAAAAAATATTTTTTTACTTGACTATTTTTATATAAAACTATTAACTTTTCTTATTTTATTTTGGAGAAAAGTTATGAAATATTTTCATTCTATATATTGCATTTTAGCTTTATGTATTACTTGTTTATGCGAAGGGATGACGCCGGCGCTGGAGAGACCGTCTCCTATTTCCAGAGAGCAAGCGCATGATGTATATGTAGCTCTTACAACTGAAGTTCAGAAACAGGTCGCTCGTTCCGGTAACTCTATGTTGACGAATACGTTTTTGCAAGCGCTCTACCCAATGAAGACATCTTGCCCTTCTTACATGGGAGCGCCTGCCGTAGGGTCTAGTTTAGAAAATGAAGAATCGGCAGAATCTTTTCAAGATTTTGCAATTGAGGCTTATTTATCTGCTAACACTGAAGCCGTAAGCTCATTTGAAATGACTTATTCATTTTTGAAATTTACGAGTCCTGATTTTATAGCGGCAAAAGCCATATATGCATTAAGAGGGAATTACCTAATGAGTGACAGCAAGCCATCTGATCTTGTAATTAGCTTAGGAGTACAAACATCTTCTACAGCGTTGGTAAGCGTGTGGTTTAATACCTTATACCCTAATACTACTGTACGAGAGCTAGCGGCTTTTTATCAGAAAGCTAAACAGCAAGAAGATATGATGCGCCAAGGTCAGATGTCTGGAGAAGCGGAGCAGCCTAATCGCGTTGTTTCAAATTATTTTGCAACAATATTCCGTGAAAAATTTCCAAATGATCGCTTAGACGGATAGCAACAACCATTAAGGCGCGCTTTCAAAAGGCAGGCTGTTTTTAGCCTGTCTTTTTTCTACAAGACATTAGGCTGCGTTAGGAAAAACTTTGTTCGTCGTTCCTTTCCGTCATCCTGAGCAAAGCGAAGGATCCAGACGGCGAGTACGCCGGAAAAGCGTATGGATCCTTCGTCGGGCAAGCCCTCCTCTAGGATGACGGAGAAGGAAGAAACTTCACGAATTCATGCGCCTAGCAACGACTTATTGCGGAGTATAAGCCCCCTTGTTTCAACAAAAATAGCCTCATACTGCTCGTCACATTTTTCCTAACGGAATCTAGCTATCGCGTCGCGAAACTACGATAAGTCTATTTATTTCTCAATGAAAAATCTCTATTTGGTTTGAAATCATGTTTATTTTAACAGAGCGGTTCTGTCTTTTTTTTTGAGACGATGAATAGAAAAACAATTGCATGAGATAAACGTGGCTGGGGCGGTAGGACTCGAACCCACGAATGACGGGATCAAAACCCGTTGCCTTACCGCTTGGCTACGCCCCAAACGTTGAGAGTCTTATAGCAGCAAACGCTGAAACCGTCAATTATTTCGGGAATACGGCTGATTATGATTGGCGCGCTCGAGAGGATTCGAACCTCCGGCCTTCTCCTCCGGAGGGAGACGCTCTATCCAGCTGAGCTACGAACGCGAATAAGAATATTCTAACACGTTACGCGACGGTTGTTAATAAGACGGATATTATAGTTATTTCTTAAAAAATTGATTTTGAAATTCTGTTGTCTTAAACATAACAAAGCAATACAATTAACGCGTTGGCTGAAAGATAACGGTAATGGCGGACTGGGAAAAATTGTTTCCGGCAACAATATCAAAAAAATACGAGATACATAATTTTAATCATGCGGCGGAAATACTGTCGCAGGCCTATGAAGAGGAATTTAACGAAATTCTAACGGCGTTAGACGAGTTTTCCATTTCTATCTCGGATATTATTTCCGGCGGAGGGAATGAATCCGCTATTCCTAAAAAATTATCCGCGATTTTACATCCTAAAAATTGGGAAGAAACAAAAATTACCGGAGACCTAATCGTATACCTTCATAAAAGAAATAAAGTTAAAGTAACGAAAAAAACGATCAAAAATTTTATTGGCGGCCATAATATTGATTATATCAAAGGTAAAATTGCCTTAGATATGGAATGGAATAGCAAAGATCAAACATTTGACCGAGATCTTTACGCTTTCCGCGCGTTTTATGAATGCGGTATTATAGCATGCGGCGTTATCGTTACTCGCAGCGAATCGTTGAATCAGGCGTTCTCCAAATTAGGAGTTATATCGAAATATGGAGCAAGCACTACTTGGATGGGGAAATTACTCTCTCGAATTAATTCTGGACGACATGGCGGATGTCCTCTATTAGCGTTAGGTATTACTCCTGCCGCCATAGTAGATTTGGAAGAAAATTTATGAGCGCGCGCGAAGTAGACTATCATATAAGAAAAGACCTTATTAGTTGCTGTGACGGACGGAAGTTTAAAACTATATTGGCCGATCCTCCTTGGCAGTTTCAAAATAGAACCGGCAAAGTAGCGCCGGAACATAAGCGTCTCTCTCGTTACCCTACTATGAAGTTGGAAGAGATTATGCAACTGCCGGTTTGCGATATTGCGGACAAAGATCAATGTCATCTTTACCTTTGGGTTCCTAACGCTCTTCTTCCCGAAGGACTGCAAGTGATGAAAGCCTGGGGATTTAAATACAAAACCAATATTGTATGGGAAAAAATTCGGAAAGATGGAAATCCAGACGGAAGAGGAGTTGGTTTTTACTTTCGCAACGTAACGGAACTATTGTTATTCGGCGTGCGAGGAGAAAAAGTAAGAACGCTGGCTCCGGCTCGCAGTCAAGTAAACCTTATTCGTTCTCAAAAAAGAGAGCATTCGCGAAAACCTGACGAGATATTTGATATAATCGAAAAATGCAGCGGCGGTCCGTATCTAGAATTGTTTGCTAGAGGAAAAAGAGAAAACTGGGTTTTATGGGGAAATCAAGCCAACGAACAGTATAAACCTGATTGGCCGACTTACAAAAACGCTTTGTTCTCTGAATTTGTTATATAAAAAACGGCGAATTTTTTTCCGATACCCTCGAATATAAACTTGTATTAGCCTTGATATTTTCGTTTGCGACGTATAGATTCATATCGTTTTTAAACGGATGTTTTCGCATGAAGAATTATTTGTTTGTTTTGGGGTTATGTTTTATCGCGGCGTGTCAGCCGAGGGTCGATCCTCGCGGCAATACGACTGTGGAGGAGAATTTTGAAAGCTTCGTCGCCGGAAAGACGACTACGAACGACGTTCTTGAAAAATGCGGAACGCCGTCGTTGCACAAAGACAACTACACATGGATATACGTAGGAGGAAAAGTTGAGGAAGGCCCGTTTGGCAGTCCGAAAGCGATTCAAAAATTCATCGTTAAAATGATTTTCGATCAAAACAAGATTCTTCGGTCAATTGAAAAAATCGATCCGAAAGAAAACGGCGATTTTATGGACGAAAAAAACACGAATTTAATGAGCGAGCATACGGCGAAGACAAAAGTGGACGAAGTTTTGAAGAGAAGGAAGGAGTAGAAAACTCTAAAATTAATGTTCATTTGCGTCCTTAAGTCCGTTATAGCGAGAAGCGAAGCGATAAAGCGCGTTGGCGATAGGCGAACGTTGTTTTTCTGGATTCTCGCGTTGGTTTCGCTTTCTTCGTAATGATGAATCCTGTTTTAACTGTTTTTACAAACAATGCCTTATGAAAACAAATCGCGCGCGGACGCCGCTTTCGCAAAAACCTCAAACCAGCGTCTAATTTTTGCATATCTACTCGCGTTTTCCATAATTCCTTTGATCGCGCGGAACATTTTGCCCTACGACATGATCGAAAATCTATATTGGGGCAAGGAGCTTCAATTTGGATACGCGAAGCATCCGCCGTTGTTTGCATGGGTTTCGTATTTTTTCTACAAGCTCTGCTTTTCATGGCCAGAATCGCTATATTTTCTAACTCAGCTTAATCTAGTTCTCGGATTCTATTTTATATTCAAAATCTCGGAACTGATTTTTAAAGACAAAACAAAATCCTACGCGGCGATCTTGATTTTTATGGCCTCGATCGGCTCCGTATTTGGAAACGAAAAATTTAACGCTACGACTATCTTAATGTCGCTATTTCCCGCTATGTTTTATTTCTTTATCCGCATGCTGAAGTTTAATAAATATTCCGACGCGATCGCGTTTGGAATATTCTGCGCGTTGGCGGTTGTCGGCAAATATTTCGCGCTTTTATATATCGCTTGCGTCGGATTATTTTTGATCCTAAACAAAGAATGCCGGAAGTTTTTCAAAACGCCGCAAATTTACGTTGCCGCCGGCGTCTTTTTGATATGCGTTTCATGGCATGTCGTTTGGATGTTTGAAAACGATTTGATAACCTTAAAATACGCCTTCGACAAAACGGCCGCGCAAAGTCGTCTTTCCGCTTTTAATTTTTTAGCGATGCAAACGCTGTTTTCCGCAACGTCGTTTTTTGCGGTCGCTTATGCTTGCAAAGGAAAAATAAAACTTTGGCCAGATGAATGGAGCAAAATATCTCTTGAAGAAAAATTTATAATATTCATAACGATCGCGCCAAACGTTCTTCTATTTCTAGTATCCCTAGCGACCGGAATGAGAATCGGCAGCTTTTGGGGAGCGAATATGTTTACGACCGGCGGCGTTTATTTACTGATCGTTAATAAAAATCTCGATTTCGATCGCTTATTCGTTTTCGTAAAAAGAATAACGACATTTTTTGCGGCCGTTTTATTCATAAAACTCGGAGTCGCTCGCGTTTTGCTAAAAGAATACGATCCGACCAACGCGATCGACATACGAAAAATCTCTCGAAAAATGGACGAAGACTGGCGCGCTAACTTTGGCGATCAAAAAATGAAAATTATTGCGACCGACAAAGCTCTCGCCGCTCTTCATATTCATTTAAAAGATTCGCCTTCGTATTACGACGTTAAAAATCTGCGTATTTATAGCGACGGCGATTCGTTTCCGACTGACGAAACCGTCGTCGTCGCGTTTCTATCTCGCCGGCGTTGCGAAAAGGACGCAGCCCGCTCTTCCTCCGTCATCTTCGATGATGACGCGCGCAGGCGCGTTCTCTTCGAAAACAAGATTCGCGTAATTGGCGATTATTTTGTATACTACGCCTTTGTAAACACGGCGCATAACAATGAAAGAAATTAGCGTAGTCGCTCCTTTTTATAATGAATCCGAGTCAATGGACGCGTTTTTCAAAACGCTCGTTCCAATTTTAAAAAAGGCGAAATTGTCGTTCGAAATCGTGTGCGTAAACGACGGAAGCAAAGACGATACGTTGGAAAAGTTGATAAAATTTAAAAAGAAACATCCGCAAATAAAGATAGTGAATTTCTCGCGGAATTTTGGAAAAGACGCGGCGTTGACCGCCGGTCTCGACTTCGCCGAGGGAGAATGCGTCGTCCCAATCGATTCCGACCTGCAGGATCCGCCGGAGTTGATACTCGATATGATAAAAAAATGGAAAGAAGGCTTCGACGTAGTTCTCGCAAAACGAACAGATCGCTCTGAAGACACCCTTACTAAGCGAGCGACCGCCGGTTTATTTTATAAAGTGTATAATATGCTGTCCGAACCGAAACTGCCGGAAAACGTCGGCGATTTTCGGCTAATGGATAGAAAAGTCGTCGACGCGGTCAAATTGCTCCCTGAACGCAAGCGTTTTATGAAAGGACTTTTTGCCTTCGCCGGATTTAAAACCGCGATTGTGGAATACAAACGACCTGAAAGGAAAGCCGGAGCGTCTAAATGGTCGTATTTCAAGCTTTTTAACTATGCGATCGACGGCATAACGTCTTTTTCCGCGTTTCCTTTAAGGATTTCAACCTACTTTGGACTGCTAGTAACGGCGCTCGCCTTCGCTCGAGGCGTTTGGATACTTTTCAGAGCGATCTTCTGTGGAATTGACGTTCCAGGATACGCTTCTCTGATCGTCGCGATCCTATTCCTCGGAGGAGTCCAGCTCATAAGCCTCGGAATCATAGGAGAATACGTCGGCCGCATATACGTCGAATCCAAAAACCGCCCGCTTTATATAGTTAAAGACGTGATTTAGAAGGTTATGCGTTAGATCTTCTGCGAAAGCGGGGACTAGGTGGAGCTAAAGAATAAGAGGAAACGGCAAATTAGAAAGGCGCGTTATTGAAGAACGCTTTGCTTAAAGATTCTACCCTCTTCGCTCTGATTTTCTCCCGCGATATCGCCGCCGCTTAAAGCGCGAATTAAATATGTTCTCGTTTACAAAATATTAACCTTAACTTGTTATGATCGAACCGTGATTTTTGCGTCAGAGGTTCGCGGTGTTAAATAAAATTATAGCGACGTTAAAAACAACGGTTATTATTTGGATAGGCATATTGGCTCCTTTGATAATCGCCGGAAAATTCTTAAAAATGTCGACGAGAGAAGACGCTTTTAGGTGCATAGATTCCTTCATGGTTTCCGAGGGAGTCGGTCTGTCCAAGTATATTGGCTCGCAATTAGAAAATACGTTGGAGGAATTCCGAACGATTATTGCGGAAACGCATTCCGACGACTTAAACGATAAAGAAGTCTTACAGGAAAAAGTAAACGAACTCGCAAAACGCGATAAAAACGTCGCGGCTCTAAACATATGCGACGAAGAAGGAAAAATTTTAGCGAGTTCGTCCAACGCCGCTTTTCCCGATTTTTCTTTAGACGATTTCAAAGACTTAAAAGACGAAACGCTTTCTTACGTCGGACAGCGGAAAGAAGGAGAGATCGTCCTAAAATACGCGGCTCGAAAGAAAGACGGCGATAAAAACTTTTACTTTGAAATGATAGTAAAATGGGATCGATACGAAAAATACATGAGGCAGATGAGCGAAGGATCGTTTCAGCGAATATTTTATATAATTTCGCCGGACTGCCAGAGGTACGTATCGCTTAACGCTCTTCCAGGAAAGATGAAAGGCGACAGAAACGTCGTCGCGTTAGGAATGCGTTTAGCGAAAACTATCAAAGAGATACCCTTTGGCTTATCCGACAGAAAAGTAGATTCTTTCAGCTTTCGAATATTTAAAGATGAAATCAAATTGCCCGCCGGCATGCAAGGAAGCAAGTTTTTCGTCGTCATAGCGACTAACGACGAAACTCTCAATTCGTTTTCAGAGAAAATGTTTGATTCGATGCAGTTAATAATCGCGATTTTAATCGTCGTTTGGCTAGCCGCATGCTTAGCGGCCGCCGGATTTTATACAAAAACAAAAACGCAGTTGGAAATTTCCAACTCGATTTCAGATTCTACTCCGTTGGCCGTCGTAATATTTAAAGTCGCGGACGGAAAGATTATGAAAGTCAATCTCGCCGCGATAACGCTGCTCAGGATAGAAAAGGAAAATCTGAACGAGCTAAATATGTGGGACTTGTTTGCAAACGAGAACGACAAAGGCTACATAACAATCGCAGTTTCAAGCAAAATCAACGTATTAAACTACGAAGTCATGCTTCAGCCTTTTGGCGGCGGAATTTTTTGGGCTATATGCTCGGCAAGTCCGATTGAAGTTGAAGAAGAAAAATACGTCGTGTTCGCGATTCTCGATATAAATCGTCGAAAAGAGGTTGAGAAAAAATTAGCCAACAACGCCGCCCTTCTGGAGAAGCAAGTCGCCGAAAGAACCGCCGATCTAGAGTCTAAAGCGAAGCAGTTGGAGGAATCTTCGGCAGAATTAGAAAAGGCCAAGCAGGCGGCGGACTCGGCAAACGCCGCGAAGAGCAAGTTCTTGACCAGCATGAGCAACGAGTTGAAAGCTCCGATCAAAGCCATAGTCGGTTATAGCGAAATCCTAAAAGAGGAAGCGTTGGATAGGAAAGACGCGGTTTCCGCGGACGACTTAAGCAAAGTCATCGGCTCCGCGAAACATCTTTTGTCGCTGATAGACAGCATCCTCGATCTTTCAAGAATCGAAGCTGGAAAAACTCAGCTTGTGTTGGAAGACATTGGAATAATTCCTCTTATTAAGGACGTGGAAGGAGTCGCGATGCCGCTCGTGGCGAACAACAACAACTCTTTATTCGTAGAATATCCGAAAGATATCGGCGTTATGTACTCCGACGCGACTAAAATAAGACAGTGTTTGCTGAACTTGCTAAGCAACGCCGCGAAATTCACGGAATTCGGCAGAATAACCGCTAGAATCGCTCCTTTAGTTAAAGACGGCGAGGATTTTGTCGAATTTTCGGTAGTCGACACCGGAGTCGGAATTGAAGCCGATAGAATAGACGCGATTTTCGAGTCGTTTCAGGGCGAATCCAAAAGCGCGAGTTTCGGCCTCGGCCTATCTTTGACAAAAAAATACGTCGAATATCTGGGCGGAACTATTACTATAGAAAGCGAATTAGGAGCCGGCTCGAAGTTCGTTATAAGACTGCCAAGAACTTGTAAAACCGAAGCCACGGAATTTATTGAAATAAAGCACATAAAACCCGCAAGCGACGATTTTGAGGAAGAGTAACGGAGCGACCCGCGTATAATAAATAGCGATATTATCGCGAAAACATATCGAATTATCCGCTTCCGCGCGACCAATATGAAAAAGCAAATCGCCATCTTTATCGCCATTCCTTCTTCTCGCGGCTCTTGAAAAAACTTAAAAAACAATATATATCTTCGTACTCATAGGCGAGGGCGCATAGCTCAGCGGTAGAGCGCTACGTTGACATCGTAGAGGTCGTAGGTTCGATCCCTGCTGCGCCCACCATTAATTCTGAAAGGCTAGCAAGTGAAAATAGATTCAGAAGCCGTTAAATCTCTTGCCGAACTCCTAAGAGAGACGGATTTAACTGAAATCGAATATCAAACGGAATCTTTAAGAATAAAAGTGTCGCGGGCGGTTCAACAGACCGTCGTTTCAGTTCCAACGCAAGCTCCGTTAACCGTCGCGCAAGAGCAGACGACGACAATCGCGGAGAATAAATCGGATAATTTAGAAAATCATCCTGGGGTTATCGAAGCGCAAATGGTGGGCACGGTTTATTTGTCTCCAGGCCCGGAAGCTAGCCCGTTTGTTTCGATCGGCGATACGGTCTCCCAAGGACAGACGCTGTTTATAATCGAAGCTATGAAGGTTATGAACATGATAAAAGCCCCTCGTTCCGGTATTGTAAAACATATTTTTGTGAAGGATTCTCAACCGATTGAGTACGGCGATCCGATTATGATTATCGACTGAGACGCGCATCTACCGCAAGATATTCTCTTTAAAACGCGAATAATGAATTAAAACCCGTATTCCAGCTGAATAAAATTCTGAGCGCTTTTCCGGCATAGTCGCAGTCTGGATCCTTCGCTGCGCTCAGGATGACGGAAAGGGACGACGAACAAAATTCTTCCTAACGCAACCTAGAGTATATCGAAACATCTAATTATTTGACATCTACATCTAATCCGATTCAAGCTTTTAAAAGAATTTCTTTCTGGATTCTAAAAATTTGGCCAAGCCCTTCGCGAGCAAGGCCGATCATTTTCGCTAATTGTTCGTCTTTAAAAACGCCCTTTTCGCCGCAGGCCTGAACTTCGACAAGCTCTCTCGAGTCCGTCATAACAAAATTCGCGTCGATTTCCGCTTGCGAATCTTCGGAATAATCGAGATCGAGCAAAATTTCTCCGTTCAAAATACCGCATGAAACCGCCGCTACAAGCCGTTTAAGCGGATTTTGCTTAAGCTTCATTTTTTTCACAGCCAATCCTAATGCGACGCAAGCTCCGCAAATCGCCGCCGTCCTCGTGCCTCCGTCGGCCTGAATGACGTCGCAGTCTATTTTAATCTGCCTTTCTCCAAGCGCTTTTAAATCCAAACAAGGTCTAAGAGAACGACCTATAAGCCGCTGAATTTCCTGAGTTCTTCCGGTTTGTTTTCCTTTGACGGCCTCTCGTTCGGTTCTTGTTTCGGTAGATCGAGGAAGCAGAGAATACTCGGCCGAAATCCACCCTTGTCCAGATCCTTTAATGAAAATCGGAACTCTGTCCTCGACGCTAGCCACGCACAAAACTTTCGTTAGTCCGAACGATACCAAACAACTGCCTTCCGCGTGAGCCAGGTAGTTTGGAATCATCTCGACTTTTCTCAATTCGTCCGCTTTTCGGCCGGAAATTCTCATGTTTTCTCCAATTTTTACGATGGAATGAGTATATGCGGTCGCGATCGACTTCGCTAGAAAAAAGACGCTCTCGTCGCGGCGATTATTTTCGGGCAATCATTCGGCTGGGTAACCCTGCTCTTGTAGTAAAAAACGCAGCTCTATGAAAAAAACTCGCCGTCCTTGGCGGTAGACCGAGGATTCAGTGAAACATCAACATTTTCTGGATCCTCGCTTCGCTGCGCTTACGTGGATGACATATTTTCTTTGAAAAAAACGAAAAGTTGAGTTTTTTATTTTTTGAGCAAAACTTTTGCTTGTTTTTTTTTCATTCTATATAAATGCCCGCAACATATTATTTTAGAAAGGAGAAAATTATGAAAAAAAATTATTATTATTGCTAGTCGGCGTTCTAGCGTGCGCGACGTCGGCTTCGTATGGAATGCGCCAAGATGAGAGGCAGGCTGTTAAGAAACCAAGACTTCACGCTTTGAAGGACCTCGATATGTGCCTACAAACAGCAGCATACTCTTGCCTGATTGCACGCTCGGACGAGGCCTTCAGACAGGCGAAAAAGGCACTGAGCGGCGCGGCAATTGATCTGACACTGCTCGTCGATACTGCTGTCGAAGAAAGAATACTAAAGTTGGAAGCCGAAGAACGGAAGTTGGGTTTGCGGCGCTGGCAAAATGTGCAGAACCACGTTGCCGACCAAATAAGAATAACTGGAGCGCTGACCTTGAAGATAAACGAACTGAAAGAATTCATAGAAGAGATGAAGGCAGAAGCCCTCGTAGAAGATAGAAAACGCGCTAACCAACACTATCGCACTCTCCTCCATAAACTACTCGAAACAACTGTTGCAATAGAACAACAGCTGGGCAACATCGAACAGACAATAGAAATTACGATCGCAGAACTAAAGCGTCCCGCCAACTCCACCTCATCGAACGAATCGGCGAGAGCTACTATCCCTGACGCTCCTATACGTGCTTTCGACCGCCAGCCATTTGAAATCGGCGAAAGCACAGACGATGACCGCGACGACCCGGATGCAAACAAAGAGACGCTCGGGAACGAAGACAACACAGACTACGCCGAGTACTATGACACTTACGAAGAAGATTGAACAAACGAAAAACGTCAAAGATGGACAGCTTTAGGTTAACGGATACGCTGAATCAACAGCGGGTTTTGAAGAGAACTTGGCCAATAGCTACTAGGCTGCGTTAGGAAAAATTTTGTTCGTCGTCCCTTTCCGTCATCCTGAGCAAAGCGAAAGATCCAGACGGCGAAGAAGTCTGAAAAATCGCATGGATCCTTCGTCGGACTTTGTCCTCCTCAAGGGTGACGGAGAAGGAAGAAACTTCGCGAATTCACGCGCCTAGCAATGACTTATTGCGGAGTATAAACCTCTTGTTTCAACAAAAATAGCCCCATACTACTCGTCACATTTTTCCTAACGGAATCCGATAAATAATTTATGTTTTTTTAATGTATATATGCAAATATATTATGAAATAACGGAGTAATAGAATGAAAAAATTAATATTTGCAATTATTGTTTTTTGCTTGTCGGAAATAGCGCTCTGCGCGAAGCCTGAGTTTGACGTTCTGATTCCAGTATATAAAAATTGTAAATTTAACGCTGATTTAATTAAGTCGCTACAGTCGGCGATCATTCAAATAAAAGATAAATACGATACGCATGTATTTTTTTGCATCGACGATGCTCGCGACTATGCGGAACAAGAAAAGGAAAGTATTGAAAGCAGCCTTGGAGCGGTTGATAAACTGGCGTTTGAGAAGCATATATCCGAAAACGGAGAAAACAAAGGGGCGGGATATACCAGATATCGTTTATTAGAGGAAGTAGCAAAGCGAAAACCAAAATATTTCTGTTTTATAGACGCCGATGATTTTATTCATCCTTCTTGTTTTGATATCTCGCTAACGTTTATGGAGGAAAAAAGCGACTTTTATATACTGACAGCTGAGTTTACAGCCCATTGGTTTGATAAATTCGATATGGCTATAGTAGCTTCGGAGTTCGAAACTGCGGCGACTCGAGAGGATTATAAATTATTGGCGGCTCGGACTGAAGAAAGCCTGCCGACTTATGATTATTATGAAATAGACCCAAACGGCAGGAGAGTTTTTTACGATCCTCCTTATCCTCTGTATTATCCGGCAGTATTTTTTAAATTCGATGACGCTAGGTTAACAGATTGTATAAAAAAGATTTTACGCGACCTAGATAAAGAGGAAGACATAGATGCTAGTATGCAAGATTTAGCGTATTACTATAGGAGGGCAAGAGGGGAGGTTTGTTGTTTAGCGCCCGCTAAATCGAGCGCGCCTCCGCTTTATTTTTACAGACAACATAGAAATTCTATAGTACATCGAGATATGAAAACGGCGTTGCTTCCTGAAAATATAACTATTGAAACTTTGGAAAGGTTGCGAGAATTAGCGCAGGAGGATTACTTTATTCGAGCTTTAATTAAAAGCAATATAGAATCAGAATTAACGGCAATCAAAGATGACGAAAGATTTTCGGAGTACCGCGGTTTCATAGATAGTTTGCTTAAGAAAATTTCTGATAAACGCGCGGCACTTCAAAAGGAACGCGATGAAAGACAACGAGCGATTACTACTCGTTCTATTCCAGAGTAATCTTTTTTGATTTCATCGATCGCAAAGCCGTTGGCTTTCAGGAGTCCTGAGACGCTTTCGGCTTGGCCGTAGCCGATTTCTAGAAATATCGATCCGTTTGGTTTTAGCCATTTTCTCGCAAGCGGAATTATGGAGGCGTATGCGTCGAGTCCGGTTGTTCCGCCGTCTAGGGCTAATTGCGGATCGTAGTTTCTTACGTTTTCGTCCAGCGTCGGAATGTCGGCGGTTTTTACGTAAGGCGGATTGCTAACGACGACGTCGAATTCGGATTCGCAAAAGTCTCTCCAGTCAATCGCGAGGAAACGGATTCCCTTTTCCTTTATATATACGTCATTGCGAGAAGCGAAGCGACGAAGCGCGCCGGATTCCCGCGTCGAACTATGTCCTCCTTGCAATGACGAGCGCAACAGCTCTTCGCAATTCCTCTTCGCGACTTCGACGGCCGCCGGACTAACGTCTATCCCAACGCCGCGGGAATTTGGATATTCCAGCGCCAAGCTCAGCAAAATACATCCGCTTCCGGTTCCTACGTCTAAGAAATTGAGCGCGGATTTTTTATCAAATCGCTCGACGATCGCTTCTATTATCAATTCGGTTTCCGGCCGCGGGTCTAAAACGTTCGCGTCGATGAAAAATTCGCTTTTCCAGAATGATTTTTCATTTATTATCTTCGATATTGGCTCGTTTTTCTCGTAGCGATCCAACATTTTTAAAAACAGCGACTCTTCGCGATCGTTTAGAAAGACGTTTTGAGAATCGAAGACGATTTTTTCATACGCGACGTTTTTTATTTTTGCGATCATTCGTCTAATGGAAAGTATTAGATCGTTATTGCAAGAAGACGGCAATTTAGAAAATGATTCGTCTTCCTTAGAGCGCTTCGCCGCTTCGTTCTTAGCGAGGAGGCGCGTAGAGGGGTAGCGACGAAGATAACATTCTTCAATAATCTCTTTCGCGGATCGCAATTAATCTTCTCCGCGTAGGGCTATTTGCTCCTCTTGATCGAATTCGACTAACGCTTTGACGATCTCGTCGAGAGCTTCGCCTTCCATTATTTGCGGCAATTTATACAGCGTTAGGCCGATTCTGTGATCAGACACGCGGCCTTGCGGGTAGTTGTACGTGCGTATGCGCTCGGAGCGGTCGCCGCAGCCGATCTGAGAGCGGCGGTTGTCGGCTCGCTCCGCTTGCAATTTTTGCCGTTCGATTTCATACAATCTCGACCGCAATATTTTCATCGCTTTCATACGGTTCATATGCTGCGAGCGTTCGTCCTGCTGAGTAACGACGACGCCGGACGGAATGTGCGTGATTCTAACGGCGCTTTCGGTTTTATTTACGTGCTGTCCGCCGGCTCCTGAAGCTCTCATAACGTCGATTTTCAAGTCCGCTTCGTCAATTTTAACGTCGACTTCCTCGGCTTCCGGCAGAACGGCGACGGTGGCTGTGGACGTGTGAACGCGGCCGCTGGATTCGGTAACTGGCACTCGTTGAACTCGATGCGCGCCGGATTCGAATTTTAGGTACGAGAACACGCCTTTGCCGGAAATATTCGCGGCGGCTTCTTTTACGCTGCCAATGCCGGAGTCGCGCGAGTAGAGAATTTCAAATCTCCATCCGCGAAATTCCGCGTATTTTTGATACATTCTAAAAAGATCGGCGGCAAATAGTCCGGCTTCGTCGCCTCCGGTTCCCGCTCTGACTTCTATAATTGCGTTCTTTTCGTCGCTCGCGTCTTTTGGAATTAGCATGATTTTTATTTCTTTTTCCAGCCGCGGAATCGATGATTTTAACGCTTCGATTTCCGCCGCGGCTAATTCTTGAAAATCCGAATCGACTTCTGGATCGGAAACGGCTTTTTCAAGCTCCGATAATTCCGTTTTAGCCTTTTTATATTTTTCGATCGCGTTCGCATAAGCCTCAAGGTCGGAAAATTCCTTCGAGAGTTTTATAAAATTCTCCGAGTCGCCGACCGCTTCCGACATTTGTTCCTTCAGCGATTCGTAGCGTTCTAACATTTTATCTATAGTCGTTTCAAAAGACATTTATTATCCTTCTAATTTTTTTATTTCCGAGCAAAACGTTGCGTTTAGTTTATCCATAAATTCGTCTTTAGATAAGCCCGTCGCGATAGGATCAAGAAATTTTACGACAATAGTCCCGGGCTTTTTTATAAATCCGCGACGCGGCCAGAAACGCCCCGCATTATGGACTACGGGAACTACCGGACAGCCGGCTTTTTTGTAAAACAGCGAGATTCCTCTTTTCAGCGGAGAAAAAACGCCGTAAGCCGCTCGAGTTCCTTCTGGAAAAATGATTACCGGATGGCCGTTCGCTATAGCTTTTTCGACTTTGCCGACTGCGTTCATAAGACTTTTCGCTCCGTTTTCTCTGTCTACGGCTATTGTTCCGACTTTTTTAGCCAGCTTTCCGAACAGTGGAAT
>JAISHN010000075.1 GCA_031262635.1 Holosporaceae bacterium | reverse complement strand
CAACACCTTTCGAAAAATTTATTTAAAATTTTTAACGAAATTATTATATACGACGGTCTTCCGTGACAACATTGAGCTATATTTTGAACGTTTTCCATCTGACGCAGCAACGAGTTCATTTCCTGAATAGTTAATTTTTTGCCGGCTCGCAGACTTCCGTGACAGGATATCGTCGATAAAATGCGGCGGACTTTCTCTTCTATCGAATACGCGTCGCCGAATGATTCAAGCTCGTCGGCAATGTCGGTTATTAGCGATTTTGCGTCGCAGCTTCCTAAAATAGCCGGAATAGCGTCGACGGATATCAAGTCGCCGGTTAGTTTTTTATAATGAATTCCGAATTTAGACGTCAACTCGCCGTTTTGCTCCAGCAATTCGATCTGCGACTCTTTCAGCGGACAAATTTCCGGCAGTAAAAGCGTCTGCGAATCTAGCGAGAGGTTGTCCTTCAATTTTTCAAGGGTTATCCTCTCCGCCGCCGCGTGTTGGTCTACGATAATTAGTTGGTCGCCGTTTTCGGCAATTATATACGCAAGCCCGACTTGGCAGACGGCGTTTCCGAGAAAGATAGTGGATGGATTTTTAGACTCCTTCAGACTATCAAGTAAAACTTCAGCATTTTCTGGATTTTCGCTTTGCTCCGCTCGCAAGGACGACGCTACCGATATAACCCTAAAAGGCTCCTTCATTCCTTCTTCAAAAACGCTCGGCGAAACCGCTAACGCCGCCGATCCGCGATTCTTCGCGTAAAAATTATAGGCGGATTCTCTCGCGACGGCGTTTGGAACGGCGGGGCGTTTGATATCCGTAAAGAAACCCCCGCTTTTCTTGAAAGCAAAATTATCGACGATCTCGGTAGTCGATTTCATAGCTCCGTAGGATGAAAGCGCTTTTCTCAGTTCCGACAAAATAAAAAATCTTATTTTATCCGTCTCTTTAAATCTGATCTCGACTTTGGCCGGATGAGCGTTTACGTCGACCTCGTCATACGGCGCGTCGAGAAATAAAACGGCCGCGGCGAATCGTCCTTGCGGAATAAGTCCGGCGTAAGCCGATTTCAACGCGTAGGCGAAGTTTCTGTCTTTCACAAATCTGTTGTTTACAAAAAAATACTGACAGCTTGCGGACGATTTATTAAACGTCGGCGTTCCGACGAATCCGCTTAGTCGCAATTGGTCTTTTTTAGCGTCTATCTCAAAAACGTTTTTATCAAACGACTCGCCTAGAACGTCGCGAATTCGCTTTTGACAATCGTCGGTTTTTTCGTATGAGAGCCTTTCTTTATCTCCGTCGAAAAATTTAAACGCGATATTGTTAAACGCTAACGCCGAGCGATTGAAAACCTCGCGGCAGCTGTCGAGTTCCGCGGCGTTTGATTTTAAAAACTTTAAACGAGCCGGCGTAGCGAAAAATAAGTCCCGCATTTCAACCGTCGTCCCCTGTTTGCGGTTCGCCGGAGACAATCCAAAATTATTTGCGCCTTCTAGATTTATCGCCCACGCCTCTGAAGACGAATCGCAAGCGGAAGTAATCGACAGACGCGAGACCGAAGCGATCGACGGCAGCGCTTCTCCGCGAAACCCAAAAGTGCGTATATCAAAAAGATTTTCGGAACTTAGTTTCGAAGTCGCATGACTTAACGCGCAGAGTTCGAGCGATTCTTTGTCCATGCCCAAACCATTGTCGCTTATGGAGATAAGACTTTTCCCCGCGTCGACGACTTTTACGACAATCTCGCTCGCTCCTGCGTCAATTGCGTTTTCTATCAGCTCTTTTACAACCGACGACGGCCGTTCTATAACCTCTCCGGCGGCGATTTGGTTTATTAGGTTTTGCGACAGCAATCGTATCGTCATTTGGACTCCATTAGTAAGCCCTATTATATTCCGTCCAAAATTATTTGTAATCGTTTCTCGCTATGTTAAAATTTATTAAGATCAAATTAGCGGAGGAAGTATGGAGTTAAAAGGCAGTAAAACTGAAAAAAATTTACAAGAGGCGTTCGCCGGAGAATCTCAAGCGAGAAATAAATATACGTACTTCGCTTCAAAAGCTAAAAAAGAAGGCTACGTTCAGATAGCGAAAATATTTGAAGAAACTGCGAACAACGAAAAAGAACACGCGAAAATTTGGTTTAAATTGCTAAACGGCGGGTCGGTTTCCGATACTCTTAAAAATTTGAAAGAAGCGGCCGGCGGAGAAAACTACGAGTGGACGCAAATGTACCCTCAGTTTGCAAAAGACGCGGAAGCGGAAGGATTCCACGATATCGCCGCTCTGTTTAAAGGCGTAGCCGAGATCGAGAAAAGTCATGAAGAGAGATATAAGAAGCTTTTAGAAAACGTATCGAACGGCAAAGTTTTTAAGAAAGAAAATAAAATCGTTTGGGAATGTTCTAATTGCGGATATACGTTTGAAGGTAAAGACGCTCCCGAGGTTTGCCCTATTTGCGGACACTCGATAGCGTATTTTGAGATGAAGTCGTTTGCTTATTGATTCGATGAATTCTCTTCATTGCTATTCTGAAACGAAGCGAAAACTTCGTTTAGAATAACGAACATAGAAGCGTCGATGTCTATTTCATCCGAAAATATAAGAATCGTTTCGGCTAAAGACTCCGAATCTCTGGCTGAAGTTCATAAAAAATGCTTTGACGACGGATGGAGCGCGGAAAGTTTTTTCAATATGTTATCGAGCGACGTTTTCTTTGGATTTGTTTATGAAAAAAGCTCGATCGATGGATTTATCATCGGAAAAATCGTCTGCGACGAGGTTGAAATTATAACTTTCTGCGTCATTCCGCAATTTAGAAATCAAGGAATAGGCGGCGCGTTAATTAAGAGAGTCCATAACTACGCCGCGTCGCGCTCGGCGAGCAAAATATTTCTAGAAGTCGCCGAAGATAACGCCGCGGCTCGAAAGCTGTACGAAAATCTCGGCTATAAAAAAATCGCCGAACGAAAAGAGTATTATAATACTAAAGAAGGACAAAAAAACGCGACGGTTATGGAGAAAGCTTTAAGAAAAGACGATCAAACATTCGCCGCCGCTCTGTAAATTTTCGCTCTCTCCGAAACGTTTGGAATATCTAGATCGCCGCGGTACTTTGAAACGGAGCGTCGCGAAAGGCTTATCCCGCCGGCGTTAAGAAAAGCGGCTATATTTGCGTCTGAGTACGGGTCGTTTTTTGGTTCGTTCGCTATTAGGTTTTTCATACATTCTCTCAGCGAGTAATCGCTAACTCCGCTCAAGGAGGATTTTATTTCTCTCGGAAGCAGTTCTTTAAGCTCGAATATTCCGCGCGGCGTGGAGATCGACTTGCCGGCCGCCGCTCTGCTAATCGCGCTTTCGCTCAAAAATAAAATACGAGCTAGCGTTTTTCTGCTTATGGGAACCAAACGCGAGTCTTTTCCAATAAAAAAATCACGCTGCCGGTAGGCGATTTCATTCGCAATCTTTACGAGAGTCGAATTTCTTGCGACGATTGATTTCACGAGCGTCTTTGCGGCCGTCGCGTTATTCCTTAAATATGTCGCGTCAGATTTAGATCGGCGTTTTCTAAGCGATTCGTCGAACAATTCGCGATCAAACTCGACTTCCGCTAAAGACGACTCGTCCATAGCCGCCTTAAAGTCGCCGAGGGTTTTTTCTTCTATAATAAGATCGATTCTTCGATGCGGCGCCGCGTTCTCAGAAATAACGTCGCGGAACGCGCTTTTCATTTTAGATACCGTTTGCGATAGATTTTTCGCTTTCAACGCCTTCCAATTTCCCGAGAGAGCGAGATCGATATTTTCTACAAATTTTTTACAATCGTCGTCGTATAATCCTTCGTTTTCAAGAAAGGTCTTTAGCTTGTCCTGCAGATTAAAGGCAAACAGATGGGCGAACGACGTTTTTTTAAGCTTGCAAACGATCTTGATTAAGTCGGAATAATCTATTCCTTTTTCGCCTAAAACGCGTTTAAGCGATTCGCCGTTCAGATAGTTTCCGTCTACGTTATTTATAAGCGTCGCGGCGATTTCTTTTTCAAAATCGCTTGGACGTAGAAACGAAAGCTCTCTAAAAAACTCTTCTTGCAAATTATATCCGCTTGGAATCTCCTCAATAAAAGAACAACCGCCGCAGAAATTTTCTTTTTTTATTAAAAAAGGATTTTTAAGGCATTCTTCGTCGACAAGCTCTTGCAGCTCCAAATTATTCATCGCCAATATTTTTAGAGAGTACTGAAGAGACGGCGAAGGAACAAGCCCTCGACTTACCGATAATAATTGTTCAAGTTTCTCCCTCATGCGAAGAGTTATAACTAGAAAAACTTTCGCCAAGGTAAATTTTTCGAACTACGGCGCTTTTTATTATTTCCTCCGGCTCGCCTTCGGTTAGGATTTTTCCTTCGAACAATACGTAAGCGTAATCGGCCATTGGAAGAGCGTCGCGAACGTTGTGATCCGTAACTATGATTCCTATGCCTCTTTTTTTGAGATCGAAAATCATATTTTTCATATCTTCGACCGCCAGAGGATCGATTCCGGCCAACGGCTCGTCTAACAAAATAAAGCTAGGATTAGTGGCCAAGGCTCTCGCAATTTCCAATTTTCGTCTTTCGCCGCCGGAAACCGTCACCGCCGGCAGATCTTTAACGCGAGTAAGCGACATATCCTCCAAAAGTTTTTCTAAAATAGAACGTTTTTTAGATTTGCCGTATTTTTGCCCTTCCAAAACCGCCCAGATATTCTCTTCAACCGTCAATCCTCGGAAAATAGACGCTTCCTGCGGCAGATATCCCACGCCGAGACGAGCGCGTTTATACATTGGAAGATCGGTAATTTCTTTTTCGTCTAAAAACACCTTGCCGGAGTTCGGCTTTATCAAACCGCAGAGTATCGAAAACATCGTCGTTTTTCCCGCTCCGTTAGGGCCGAGTAGAGCGGTGATTCTTCCTTTGGACGCTTTAAAATTCACATCGTCCAGAACGACGCGATCTTTTAAAGCTATTCTCAAATTTTTGCAGATAATCTCTTCTTTTTTCATTTGCGTATTCCGTCGTCCAAAACGCCGCTAGATTTGTCGATTATAATATCTCCGGTTTTTACGTCTAGCGTCGCGGCGTTTCCAAAGACGTTTCCTTGTTCGCTGGAAATCGCGACGTCGTCGTAGACTTCAATTTTATCGCCCTTTAAAATCCCTCTGCGGCCTCGGATTATAGCGTCTTTTGTCTTTATTATCAAAGAGCCGCTCGCTTTCGCGCTTTCGACCTCGCCGCCGCGTATTTGAGCGAGCATAACGTCCGATCGAACTTCGTATTTTTTATCTTCTTTTTCATAAAATAAAACGACTTTATTTATAGCGTCCGCGCTTTTTATATTTTTGCCCGCGTCGTCGAAACGAATGATCAGCTTTTCGGACGCGACTTTGTTAGATTTTAAAAATCCCTTCGCGTCTCCGATTAGCGTAAGAACGCGCTCGTTCATATCGAAAAAATATTTTTTCGACGACAGTTTTGCGTCTCCCTTGCGTATAACGACTTCCGAATCTCCGCTCGCGATTTTTTTAGTTTGATCGACGAACATCTTTTCGGTATTTATCAGTAATCCCGAGTCCATAGACACCGTTACGGCGCCGTCAAACTTCCACGCGGTCTTATCCGGCGAAACGGCTTTGGCGAGGTTTGCGAAAATCGTTAAAACCTCGCCGTTCGACAGCGTAAAAGCGGAAGTCGAGTTTTTTAGAACGTAATCGTCTTTTCTCTCTTCAGAAACGCTCTCGGATTTTATAGAAACTTCTTTTCCGTCCTTATCGTAGGCTTTAAATTTAGCCTCGGAGAAGGAATTAATTTTTTGAGTCGGCAGTTCGCCGTCAAACGCGGCTTTCTTTGCATTTTTCGCGAAATTTATTAGAACAAAGAAAATAGTCGCTCCCGCTAGAGCGAAAAAAATCGATATGATTTTGATCTTCGTCCTTCTGTTACGCAAGACCGGCTCTTAAGCAATCGTGGATATGTAAAATTCCGTAAGGCGCGTCGTTTTCCGTTACAAATAGGCTTGTGATTTTGTAATCGTTCATTATCTTCGTCGCCTCCTGAGCGAACATATCTTTTGAAACGGTCTTAGGATTTTTACTCATGACTTCGCAAGCTCTCATCTCCAAGAAGTTCGGACATATGCCTCTTCTTAGGTCGCCGTCCGTGATAACGCCGACGATTTTATTATTGTCGTTTACGACGCAAACGCATCCGAAAGATTTTTGCGTCATTTCTACTAAGACGCCTTTCATTAAATCGTTTTCGCGAACAATAGGAACGTTTGCGTGCATCAAATCCTCAACCGTCAGCAAACGCTTTCCCAACGCTCCGCCAGGATGAAGCTTTTTAAAATCCTCTCGGCTAAATTCTTTCATTTTCAGCAGACAAAGCGCGATCGCGTCCCCTATGGCCAGCATCATTGTGGTCGTCGTGGTTGGAGCGAGATTATACGGACACGCTTCTTTAATTTTCGGCATAATTACGCCGACTTTGGCGGACTTGGCCAAAATGCTTTCAGAATCGGAAGTTATCGCGACGACGTCTATGCCGAAGCGATTAGCGTAGGAGAGCATAGGAACTAATTCCAGCGTATTTCCCGACAAAGATAGAACTAATAAAACGTCGTCTTCGGAAATCTCGCCCAAATCTCCGTGACTCGCCTCGGCCGGATGCAGAAAAAACGCCGGCGTTCCAGTCGAAGATAAAGTCGCGGCAATTTTTCGTCCGATATGCCCTGGCTTGCCCATGCCGGAAACGATAACGCGACCGTTGTTTTTTCTATAAAGAATGTCCGTCGCGGCGACAATACTTTCGTCCATAGAATCATATAAAGCTTTCAGTCCGGCAATTTCTTCTTTTATCACGGATTTTGCGTAAGCCAATTCTTGATTCATGCGACTGACCTCTTTTGAAAACGCGTTTATTTGTAAGCTATTTCTTCAGGGTTTACAATACGCGGAGGCGAGCCGTTTATTTATTCGCTTTCTTGGTTTTCGATTTTTCTATAATTCTTACTACGTTCAAATATCCTGAAACGCAGCCGAGCAAAGAAAATAGTATCAGAAAAAGCGGAGACTTATCGAAATGCTTGTCCAGCCATATCCCGATAAAAACGCCGACGACAATCGCCGAAACAAGTTCTATTCCGCACGAAGCGAGAGCCGTTAATTTTTTGTCGCTTTTCATGATAAGAGTATACAATAATAACGTTAAATGCGTAACCCTTCGCTCGCGGAATCTAGAATCCAATGAACGGCGCCGATCTAGATCTTCGCTTCGCTCATAAAAATGACGAATGGAGAAATTCATGACCGCTCCCCCATATCTCAAAAAATCCCAAAGCGGCGTTTATCTAAAAATAAAAGTCGCGGCAAAATCCTCGCGAAACGCAATCGTCGGAGTCGCCGGCGATAGAATCAAAGTCGCGGTCAGAGCGGCTCCGCAAAACGGCGAAGCTAACGAAGCCGTCGTAGAAGTTCTAGCCGAGTTTTTTGAAGTCAAAAAATCCCGCTGCGTTATAACGACCGGACATACGTCGTCTTTAAAAACCGTTTTTATAGAGGGCGACGTATTTGTCGAAAATTTGGAGTTTTAGGCGCTGATAACAAACATAAAAAACTGATCCTTAGGCTGAGTTAGGAAGAATTTTGTTCGTCGTCTCTTCTACATCCTAGAGCAAAGCGAAGGATCCAGACGGCGATGACACATGAAAATCGTTTGGATCCTTCGTCGGGCAAGCCCTCCTCTAGGATGACGGAGAAGGAAGAAACTCTTATACCAAAACGCCCGCTTTTGCGCTATCTTCCCCAATCATGACGAACTATTTCATTATATTCTTTCAGGTGGTCATAAATACTTTCGCGCAGCTTTTGTTGAAAAAAGGCGTAGGGCAGGTGAATTTTGCTCAGCCTTTGTGGGAGTTGTTCCTATCGATCGCGTTTAACCTCTATATCTTCGGCGGAGTTTTCATTTTCGTCCTGTCTTTGCTGCTATGGCTTTATTTGCTTTCGCAGTTTGAGTTGAGTTTTCTATATCCTTTCGGAAGTTTGTCTTACGTTTTGGCGGCTCTCGGAGGATGGTTCTTTTTCGCCGAAAACGTTACGCTATGCCGAGGCGGCGGAATTTTGTTGATATTGATGGGAGTGTTTTTAGTTGCAAAAAGTTGAAAAGTTCATATCTCTCGCAAAACCTACGGTGAGCGACGAAACGATAGAAGAGGTTGTAAGAGTTCTTAAATCCGGTTGGATGGCCACCGGTCCGATTACGCAAAAATTCGAGAGCAAGTTGTCCGAATATTTTGGCGGCCGAACGACTATGTGCTTCGCGTCGGGGACTGCGGGACTTCACGCGGCGTTGATTGCGATAGGCGTAAAAGAAGGCGACGAAGTTATTACGACTCCGTTTACATTTGTCGCGACGGCCAACGTCGTCGCCATGCTAGGAGCTAAACCGGTTTTTGTCGATATCGATAGAACTACGTTTAATATCGACCATAACAAAATCGAAGCCGCCTGTACGTCGAGAACAAAAGCGATTATGCCGGTGCATTACGCCGGATTGCCGGTCGATCTAGATCCAATTTACGATATTGCTAATCGAAAAGGCCTTAGAGTTATCGAAGACGCGGCGCATGCCGTCGGATCGGCGTACAAGGGACGTAGAATAGGGACTTTCGGCGACATACAGGTTTTCAGCTTCCATCCGATCAAAAATATGACCTCGGCCGAAGGCGGGTGCGTCGTTTTAGATTCGGAAGCCGAGCAAAAGCTCTTGAGTCTTCAAAGATTTCACGGTATTGATCGCTCCATTTGGGATAGATTCTCGAAAAACGCGAGCAACAAACGCTACGACGTAGTTACGCCAGGTTTTAAGAGCAACATGTCGGATCTTCAAGCGGCGATCGGCGTTCATCAATTAGACGAAGTTGAAAAAATGAACGCTAGAAGGCGTTATTTATCCGACAGATACCGAGCGTCTTTAAGCGATCTAAAGGATAGATTCGCTCCGCAGGCGATTCCGAATTACGATTTCGTTCATTCCGGTCATTTATTCTCGGCTCTATTGTCAAGCGAAACCGAAAGAGACGATTTTATGGCGTTTCTAAAAGAAAGATCGATCGGGACGATAGCTTATTATACGCCGTTGCATTTATTTAGCTACTATCAAAAGACCTTCGGATATAAAGAAGGAGATTTTCCAAACGCCGAATACGTCGGCGAGCGAGTCGTATGTTTGCCGTTGAGCGTCGATTTGCAAGAGGACGAACAGGATTATATAATGGAGACGATCAGGGAATTTTTCAAACGATGAAAGCGAAAGAAAAATCCGTCGGTTTAGAGATTGAAGACGTTAAAAAACGCGCAAAGAACGGCGTCGACGTATCGGTCGTTATTCCGGTTTTCAACGAGCAAGAAAATATCGAGCGATTAAGCTCGCGTTTGCTGAAAACAATGGACGCGACTAAGAAAAAGTACGAAGTTCTTTTTGTCGACGACGGCAGTTCCGATAAAACGCCTAAAATGCTGCGAGACTTGTTTGCGAAACGTTCCGACGTTATACGAGTTATTACGTTCAACGGCAACTATGGTCAATACGTCGCGATTTTGGCCGGATTTGAACGCGTTCGCGGCGACGTAGTCGTGACGTTAGACGCGGATTTGCAAAATCTTCCCGAAGAAATCCCGAATTTGCTAAAAAAAATGGACGAAGGCTACGATCTCGTCGGAGGGTATCGAGCCAAGCGCCGCGACAATTTTTTCAGAACTTACGTATCAAAAATCGTCAACTTTATCAGGGCAAAATCAACGGGAATACAGATGAGAGACCACGGCTGCATGCTGCGAGCCTATAAAAAATTCATCATAGACGAAGTTGTAAAAACGAAAGAAACGTCGACGTTTATCACCGCTCTCGCGCAAAAATTCGCCGGCAATCCGATCGATATTCCAGTTACGCACGAAGAGCGAGCGGCCGGAGGTTCAAAGTACAATCTATATAAATTGATACGAATAACGTTCGATCTTTTAACGGGATTTTCGCTGGTTCCGCTGCAGGTTTTCACGATAGTCGGAATGGCGATTTCTTCCGCGAGCGGGATTTATTTTTTCGTCGAGCTGTTTAAAAAAGTAATCGGCGGCCATCATGGATACGGCTTGCATTTCGCTTTCGTTTTCTTGTTGCTTAGCGTGCTGATTCTAGGAGTCGGACTGCTTGGCGAGTACCTTGGCAGAGCTTATTTCGCCGTCTGCGAGCACCCGCGTTTTGTAATCCGCGAGATATTGGAGGAAAAGGAATAGCGACGCTCGCAGCTTTACCTAAATCAAAAACCGTACTAAGATAAATCGTTTTGCTAGTATATTAGTATTGAATGATTCATTTAAAAACGCGATCCTGCTCTAAAAAAACATTCTTCAAAATAAGACTTTTGTAGGGAATATGATTTATTTTCTCTTTTTCTTCGGAATGTTTTGCATGATATTTTTCGCCGGATTCGTCGCAGCGTCCGAGACGACTTTGACCGCCGCGTCGCGAGCTCGTCTATGCAGTCTTGCGAAAAGAGGAAACAAAAGAGCGAAAAAAGTAGTCGCCCTTCAAGAGAACGCGTCGACTTCCATAAGCTCGATATTGATCCTGAATCAATTGGTCGCATACTTGATTCCGACCGTAGGAACGCTTTTTCTTTTTAAATATTTCGCCGTTGGACACGCCGCGGTTTTACAAATTGTTTTCGGAATTTTAGTTTTGATCTACGCGGAAATTTTCCCAAAAATGTTGGCGGTTAAATTTCCGATTCAGTTCGCTCTGTTTGCCGGTCCTTTTTTATATCGCGCGACGAAGATTTTGAAGCCGCTTACGCAAATTTTGGAAAAATGCGCAAAATTTACCTTAAAGCTTACGGGAATAGAAGCCGATAAACGCGACTCTTCGGAGCAAGCCGACGAGGAGCTGCGAGACACGATCGACATGCGTCCGTCTGAGGGCGACGAAGACGAAGCTCAGAAGAAAAGCATGTTGAAAAGCATCCTTGATTTGGAAGAAATTACCGTAGATCGAGCGATGACTCATCGAAAAAATCTTAGAACTATAGACGCTTCGCTGCCTTTGGAAAAAATCGTCGAAGAGCTGACGGTTTGTCCTTTTTCAAGAATTCCGCTGTGGAAAGACAATCCTGAAAACATTATCGGCGTTCTCAACATAAAAACCTTTTTCCGCGCGTTGCAGCTGCAGAAAAACGGTTTGGACAAAATAAAAATCGAAAAATTAGCGTTCGCTCCGTGGTTTGTTCCAAATACGACGCGTCTTTTGGAGCAACTTCAGGATTTTCGAAAGAAAAGAGAGCATTTTGCCCTCGTAGTCGACGAATACGGCGATCTTCAGGGATGCGTTACGCTGGAAGACATACTTGAAGAAATCGTGGGAGAGATATCGGACGAATACGACGCGGAGACTAGCGGTTTTAAGCTTCAGGCGGACGGATCGGTCGTCGCGGACGGGGCTATTTCAGCCCGCGATCTTAATCGCGAATTCGATTGGAATCTGCCTGAAGAAGACGCTGCGACCATCGCCGGCTGCGTCATGCGAGAAGCAAGGAAAATCCCAGACGTAGGACAAACGTATGTTTTAGGCGGGTTCAAGATCGAGATATTAAAAAGACAACGCAATCAAATCGGATTGGTAAAAATCACCCCGCCGTTAAAAGCCGCCGAGAACGCTTAGGTTATCGTACAGGGCTTATCGATTTTGATCGCGTATCAGACAAAGCCGATCAAGCCTCGTATCTCAATTAAAAATATCACCGGCTAATCCTTTATTGGGGTTTGTACGAAAACCTGGACGAGAAAAACGAACTGCCGGGGTTCTTGGTTTATTACAATGAACATAGGCCTCACGGCTCTATTAATAATATCCCAAAAAATGTAACGAATTAGTTGACTTCTACAGCAAGGATGACGAGAAGTGGAAACCTTCCCCCCTCTCCCCTTGCGGGAGAGGGTTGGGGCGAGGGGGGCATTATGAAATGCTTTACAGAATTCCCTATGAATCCAAGAAGCTCTTAAGCTTCCTCGATCTGCTTGGGTGTTTCAGCTTTCGCAGGGCTTTGGCTTCGATCTGACGGATGCGTTCTCTGGTGACTGAGAACTGCTGGCCGACTTCTTCGAGCGTGTGATCGGTGTTCATTCCTATTCCGAAGCGCATTCTTAGGACTCGTTCTTCGCGGGGAGTTAGGCTCGCTAGAACCATCGTCGTCGTTTCTCGTAAATTGGAGTTGACGGCGGACTCGACCGGCAGAGCGATGCTCTTATCTTCTATGAAGTCGCCGAGGTGCGAGTCCTCTTCGTCTCCGACCGGCGATTCGAGGCTGATCGGCTCTTTGGCTATTTTCAACACTTTGCGGACCTTATCGATCGGCATATGCAGGCGTTCCGCAAGCTCTTCGGGGGTCGGTTCGCGGCCGACTTCGTTGAGAATCTGTCGGGACGACCTTACGATTTTGTTTATCGTCTCGATCATATGCACCGGTATGCGAATCGTGCGGGCTTGATCGGCGATGGATCGCGTTATAGCCTGCCTGATCCACCAAGTCGCGTAGGTTGAGAATTTATAGCCTCTTCTGTATTCGAATTTATCGACGGCTTTCATTAATCCGATGTTGCCTTCTTGGATTAAGTCCAAAAACTGCAACCCGCGGTTCGTGTATTTTTTTGCGATTGATATGACCAGCCTGAGATTTGCTTCGATCATTTCTTTTTTCGCTCGCAGGGTTTCTCTTTCGCCTTTTTGAATGCAGGAGACGATTTTTCTGAAGGACGCTATTGGAAGCCGCGTTTCTTTTTCTATAATTCCTACGAGTTCGCGATGATTTTTAAGGTCCTCGGCTCGTTCGCTGAAAAATTTCCTCCAATTTGGGAATTTTTGCATCGACGTTTCCCATGATTCGTTCGTTTCATTGCCGTAATAGCGCTTTAAAAATACGTCGCGGCCGATTCCATAGTCTTGGGCGATTTTCATCAGAGCGGCTTCGCCTTTAAGTAGTTTACGATTGAGTTCGTACAATTCTTCGCATAACGCGCGCGCGGTTTTTTGATTTATATTTAATTCTTTGATAACTGAAATTAATTCGTCTTTTAATTTGCAATCGCTCTTTTTTTCCGTTTTTGCGCGATTCCGCAGATCGATCGCTTGCTCCAGCTGAGAAATAGTCTTAGAAACGGCGCCGTCTTCTTTTGTTTCGACTTCGCTTTCCGCTGAATCTTCCTCCGTTTCCGTCTCGTCTTCGTCAAAAGTTTCTTCTTCCGCGCTTTCAAGCTCTTTCTCAGGGTCGTCCGACTCTATTTGTATTATGTCCCGCAACGCGATCTTACGCTCTTTTAAACCGACTATCCATTCCGCGAATTTTTCGAATGTTTTTGGACTTTCGGCCAATCCGCCGAGAGCTTCGTAATATCCATGCTCTATCCTTTTAGCCAACTCGACCTCGCCGTCTCTGGACAATAGCTCGACGCTTCCCATTTCTCGCAGATACATACGAACGGGATCGTCGGTTCGTAAAAGATCGTCGTCTGTAGAACGCGCGGCGGGTTCCGTCGAAGGTTGAGGATTGGCGTTGTCGTGTTCTTGAGTAATAGCCTCCGCGTCCTCCGCTTCCACAAGCTGAATTCCCATGTCGGTAATGCTGGAAACGGCTACGTCTATTTTTTCCGTAGAAAATTTTTCTTTAGGCAACGCGTCGTTCAATTCGTCGTAAGTGATATAGCCGCGTTCTTTTCCTAACAGCAGCAGTTTTTTAAAGTCCTGCTCCGAATCTTCGTTAGTTTTCTCATCCGAGCGATTTTCTTCATTTTCTAACTTTGACGCAAAATTCGAGTTCATTAACGTATCTCCCGATTAAGTGATTACATATTTTTAAAAATTTCTATTATTCCTTTATTGAAATTTTTGCCGCTAGTTGTTTCTCTTCTTTCCCGATTTTTCGTTCGACTTTTTTTATATCCTCCGCCGGCGGCAAATTCTCAGGATATATTCCGCTGTCGGTTAAGGCTTTACGAACGTTTTTATTATTACTTGAATGCTCGTTGGATATTGGCGTTTTGCCGCGTATTTTATCGTCGTTCCTTAATTTATAATTTGTCATTTCTGTGGCTAGATCTTTAGCTTTTAACGTTATGGTCGGTAGACAATCCGCAAGCGGTTTGCTGTTTTTTACGCCAAGTCTTTGTTTCATCGCGTTAGTGTTGTAACCGCCGAATAACGCTTGATCGCCTTTGCTCCTTATCATTGCGAATCCCTGACTGTCAACGCCTCTTTCGTAAGACAACGCGCTTAATTCTTTCTCGCTTTCGCTCAATTTTCCGCGAGCGGCTAGCCTTTCGTATTCAGCCATTCGTTGCTCTATGATTTCTTGCTTTCTCGTTTGAACCGCGAAATAAGATTGAGCGAAAGCTATTTGGAATTTAGAAGTGTCTCCATTCTGAGCTATTAAATAACAGGCGTAACGCGTTAGTTTTATATCCGCTATTTCTCGTTTAGAGTCTGACCCTAGATCGACCATTTTGT
>JAISHN010000057.1 GCA_031262635.1 Holosporaceae bacterium | reverse complement strand
CCTGAGCAAAGCGAAGGATCCAGACGGCGATGACGCATGAAAATCGTTTGGATCCTTCGTCGGGCAAGCCCTCCTCTAGGATGACGGAAAGGAACGACGAACAAAATTTTTCCTAATGCAGCCTAAAACCCGTATTCCGGCCTGAGAAAATTTTGAGTCTTCACATCTCGTCATTCTTGGCCGCAGGCCGAGAATCTAGTGAAATATCAGCATTTTTCTGGGTCCTCGCTTCGCTACGCTCGCAAGGATGACGAGGGAAAAGAGAAGGACGACGAAAAGTAACATTCCTCCCCTTTCGTCATCCTCGAGGCCGCTCGCGGCCGAAGGATCCACGCGCTTTCCCAACGTACTCGCCGTCTGGATCCTTCGCTTCGCTTAAGGATGACGGAAATGGACGACAAACAAAATTCTTCCTAACACAACTTAACAAAAATAAATTATTATAGATATATATTCCATATTAAATATTTTTTCTTATAATAAAATAAGCAAATATAAATTTAAATTGATATTTGTTTTATATATATTAAAATACAAAGAAAAAAAGGCGCTAATTATGGAAACTGAAAAATTCGTGAGATGGTCTGGGGAATCAAAAGATTTCTTTAATTCGGCCGCGGACGACAGTTTAGTTTTAGAGATTGTTATATCTCACGGATGTATTAGCCAAAGCGGAGAAGGATTCTTAGAACTTGTAAACTCGATTAACGGCGACAATATAAGGAGAAAAATCAAAAAAGTTAATATTACCGACACCTCGTATTTATATAGATACGACATGCCGGATTTTGCGAAATACGCGGATCAGACCGAGCTTACTCCGTGGCTTCGAAGCAATCGCGATTCCGTTGAAAAAATAGCGAAGGACTGCGTCGTAAAATCGTGGAAGCTAGGTTTAGAAAACGACGAGTTTAAGCGTTGGTTTGAAAAAATAAAAATAGATTTTGAGGGAGACCAAAACGGAAACGGCGTTGTGTTGGAATTCAGAGATCTTGTCATGCAAGATTCCGCGATCGTATCCTACAAAAACAAACTCGATATTCGCGGCTGCATAGATTTCATGCTGGAAGAATGCGCCTACGCGGCGGCAAATTTAAACGGCTCGGTCGTCGTCTATCCAACGCGTTTCGTTCGTCCTATAGAAAATATAATCAAACGATACAATCTCAATATAGTTCATCTAGGTTACAAAACATCCAAGCAAGCGCAAAAGAACGCGAAGGAATGTATGTCTCGCATAAGTTCGATCAGCATTAATAGAGAAATCGTAAGATTCATGACCGACGCGCCTAACGTAAACTTCTTCGTCATAGATAGAACGGGAAAACAGATATATAAAAACTACGCGCTGGAAAAAATAATAGGCGATATAGAGAATACTAAAAACGTATATAGCTTAGCTTGGGAAACGACGCGTCAGGTAATGAAAACGGGAAAACAGACGATCGTTGAAGAGACTATGCCTCAAGGCGCGACATATCTTTCGGTAAAATCTCCGCTAGTAATAGACGACAAAGTAGAAGGAGTAATCGGTCTCGCCGTAGACGTAACGGATCGAAGAAAGGCGGAGCAGCTGGAATTTCAGAAAAAGCTGTGGGAAAATAAGAAAATTATCGCGGAACAAGTCGCTCACGATATCCAATCTCCGTTGATCGTTCTGGAATTGTTCGCTAAGAATTGCAAAAACCTTACGGAAAAAGAATCCTACGCGTTAAGAAACGTCGCGGCTAATATGAAAGACATTATCCGCAATCTGCAAAACGACCGCATTGCGGAAGCTAGAAACAACGAAGCTTATATTCTATTGCCGTTTGTTTTCGCGGAGACGGCGAATTACAAAAAATTTCAGTATAAGGAATTTAAAAATTTAAAAATCGAATGCTCGTCCGATTTGCCGGACAATTTTGTTTTTATACGCGGAAACGTTACCGATTTCGGTCGCATGGCCTCTAATTTGCTTAACAACGCCATAGAATCCGTCGACAATAAAACAGGCGAGATCAAAACGACTATCTCCGCGACAAAAAACGAAGTCAGAATCTGCGTAAAAGACGACGGAGCGGGCATGCCGCAGGAAATTATCGATAAAATTCTCGAAGACGTCTCGGTAACCACAAAACAAGACGGCCATGGCATCGGAATGCGACAGATCAATAAGACGTTGCGAGAAATGAACGGCAAAATGTCGATCAAATCTAAAGAAAACGAGGGAACGGAAATTACTCTCGTTTTTCCTAGATCAGAGCCTCCTAGTTGGTTCGCCCAGAAAATCGTTCTGAATAAGGACGACTTGGTGGTCGTATTGGACGACAACCCGTCGATTGGCGAAGTTTGGGAAAATCGCATGAAAAGCCGCTCTAACGACGTTGCGGTAAAATTTTTTCAAAACGGCCGCGACGTTATAGATTTTGTTAATTCGCGCCAAAATAAAGATAAAATCGTCTTACTCGCCGATTACGAATTAAAGAATCAGGACGTTAACGGAATAGAAGTAATAGAAAAATGCGGAATAGAAAGGCGATCCGTTATCGTAACCGGTTCATATACCCGAGAAATTAAAAATTTCAGCGAGAAATTTAAAGTCGCGAAATTTTTGCCTAAATCCTGCATAAACGACGTTCGTCTTGTCTTCGGAGAGTAAAAACCCGCGTCGACGAACATTTTTATCCGAATTCTTTCTTCAACGCGACTTTAAAATCTCGTTATGCGCGCGGCGTTAAATCGGCTATATTGACGGGAACTGCGAAAGAATTATGAATGACCGCCGTAAATAAAAATCCCCCGCTTAATAAACCGGAAAACATTTTATCCTCCTGGATAGCGTTGGAAGTTTTACAACCTGCCGTTTTCAGAAGGCCGGAAGAGCTTGCGTTCAATCAAGATCGGAATCTGATCGTCAAACTGCCCGATAAAGTCGCGGATTGGAACGACGTTTCGCTCAAGCCTAAGAAATATTATAACGTTTATTATCACTTAATCCTTGGAACTCTCGATTTCAAGCAATCTATGGAAGCTCTTTCTCGCGCGTACTCGGATAAAAGAGCGGAGCGGCCGGCGGCTTTTGGAGACGCTATAATTGCGTCGATCGTATTGGACGATAGAGGGCGTTTCGTTTGGAGCGGGCAAGACCCCGTCGCGATATCAAGTTTCGCTTGGGGGTTGAATTTCGCTCTGCAGGGCGATTTATTAAAGCTCGGCGACTGGGAAGGAGCTTCTCAGAAAGTCGCGGGAAAAATCGCGGAATTTTTCGACGACAAGCGGAACAAAAACGGCGAACCGCTCGCTATTGTTCGCTCAGACGTAGACGAAGCGTACAATCTTTTGATAAACGAGTTAAAAATTCCTCCTCATCTTGGGAAAAAA
>JAISHN010000095.1 GCA_031262635.1 Holosporaceae bacterium | reverse complement strand
ATTTTCGCTATACTCAAATATAACTCAAAATTCAGCGAGAACCATCTCAATGTTTGCTCTTGACTCCAACTCTCCGACACCGTATCAATCCAGGAAAAAGCGGCCATTTATCGCTAGATTGCCGCGTCGGACTGCGTCCTCCTCGCGAAGACGTAAAAAAGCGTTAGCTCTGCAATCTGCTTTTTTCACTAAATCTGCGTTAATCTTTTCCCAAATTCCCTTCGTTCGACATCTGTTGTAAAACGCAAAAACCGCCGAAAATGGAGGAAAATCTTTCGGCAACATATGCCATTGGCATCCGCTTTTGACAACGTAAAACACCGCGTTAACCATTTCTCTCACTGGATGTATTCGACGATTCCCATACTTGCCCAGCGAAAAATAATCCTTCAGCGCTTCCCATTGCAAATCCGTTACGTCGCTCTTATATCTCATCATATCCCTATAAATTCAATAAATAGGGAATTTTCCAGTTCGTCGTTCGCGCAGTTAGGAAAAAACCAGCAGGCTTCTTAGTCCTCTAAATAGTTAATAAAATATTAATTGACCCGCTAAAGCAATTGTAAGATAATCCAAACAATTTATTTTTTTGCGGTTGTTTTAGGAGTTCTTATGCGTAAAAATTTTATAAAAATTTTACCTGTATTGTTTCTAATTATATCGGGTTGCGAAGAAAAAAAGCAGGCGCAGTCTCCGATACCATTAGTTGGAGCGGCGAAAGCGATAAAACAGGATGTTCCACTTACGGTTGAAGTTCCGGCGAAGATAACCGGATCGCTGGAAATTCAAGTGCGAGCTCAGGTCGGAGGAATCCTCAAATCTCGTCTATTCCAGGAAGGACAATACGTTCAAGAAGGCGAAAAGCTGTTTGAAATAGATCCAGAACCGTATAAAGCCGCGTTATCTAAGGCGTTCGGCGCGCTCGCTCAAGCCGAGTCGGAGGTAAAGCGGACTGAACGCGACTACAATCGCATGGAAAAGCTTATTAAAAGCGGCGCTATAAGCCAGAAGGAACGCGACGATTCTCTTTCGGCTTACGAAAAGGCGAGCGCGAACTTAAAAGTCGCGGCGGGAGCTTTAAAAGAGGCAGAAATCAATCTTGGATACACGGAAGTTAAAGCTCCTATTTCGGGAATCGTAAGGAAAGAAGCTCAATCGATCGGGAACTTAGTTTCGCCGACGGGAGAGTCGGGATTACTAACTTCAATGGTTCAAATTTGCCCGTTGCACGCGAGTTTTTCCATCTCTGGAGCCGTTTGGAGCGCGATTAACAAAAACTATCGCGCTGGAAAGCTAAAACTAGCTCAATCCGGCGAGATCGAAGTTGAAGTAATCATGCCGGACGGATCGATTTATTCGGAAAAAGGAAAAATTATTTTCGCCGACAGCAGCGAAGACGATCGCACTTCCAGCATCTCGCTTAAAGCTGAAATACCGAACGATAAAGACAACCGAGTATTAATGCCCGGCCAATTCGTTAGGATAAGGCTAGTCGGCATCGAGTACAGAGGCGCAATCGTCGTTCCTTCATCCGCTTTGGTTTCCACTCCGACGGGATCGGTTGTCTACGTTGTAAAAGAAGATAAAACGGTCGAAGTTCGTCCGGTAACCGTGGAATTAATAGGCGATAAGGCCGTAGTCGATTCTGGGCTGAAGGAAGATGAAACAGTTGTATCCGAGGGGATCATTAAGGTTCGTCCAGGACAGCCGGTAGAAGTCGTTTTGAAATCTGACGAAGCAAAAAGGCCAAACGCTAACACAATGCAGGATATTACAAAACAACAATAAAGGAGACGCGTATGTTCTCTCGTTTTTTCATAGATAGACCGATTTTTGCGTCGGTCGTTTCGTTGATAATTATTATAGCCGGTCTTGTGTCGATGAAGAATCTTCCTGTCGCTCAGTATCCAGAGCTGACTCCTCCGACGATTATAGTTTGGTCGTCTTATCCCGGAGCGAGCGCGAAGACTATATCCGAAACCGTCACGTCTCCAATCGAGCAGAGAGTAAACGGCGTGGACGATATGATTTACATAAATTCTAACGCGTCCGGCAACAACGGCGAGTCAATGACGACCGTATTCTTTAAAATTGGAACCGATCCTAACCAAGCAATGATTAACGTCAACAACCGCGTTCAGATGGTTTTGCCGACCTTGCCTGAAGAAGTTAAGAGATATGGCGTTGTCGTATTTAAGAGATCAAATTCTATTTTACAGGTATACGCTCTATATTCAGATGATGCAAAATATGACTCGGCCTATTTAGGCAATTATCTTTCGCTTCATATCGTTGATGAATTAAAAAGGCTGGAAGGGGTAGGGGACGTAATAAGCTTCAGCAGTCCTTACTCAATGCGCGTTTGGCTAAAACCGGATAGATTGGCCAAGCTTGAACTTAGCGCGTCTGAGATCGCGGCGGCTATACGAGCTCAGAATTCTCAAAAAGCGGGCGGAGCTATCGGGAAAAAACCGATGAGTATAAAAGTCGACAAGAGCTATCTTCTAGTCGCTTCGGAAAGATATTCAACCGTAAAAGAATTTGAAGAAATAATCTTAAGAGCAAATCCAGATGGAACAACCTTAAGGCTAAAAGACGTCGCCGACATAAATCTTGGATCGGAAGATTACGACGTTTTAGCTAAAACCGGCGAAGGAAAGACGGCGGTTCCGTTTATGATTTCACTGTCTCCTGGAGCAAACGCTCTCGCGACGGCCGAGAGAGTCGAAAAAAAGATGATCGAACTAGCTATGCGTTATCCAAAGGGAATTCATCATAAGCTAAGCTTCGATACCAGCGGTTTTATAAAACACTCGGTGCGTGAAGTCGCTAAAACTTTAATTGAAGCTATGGCGCTGGTTTTCTTGGTTGTTCTACTGTTCTTAAAGAAATTCAAAGCGACGTTAATTCCGTGTTTGGCCGTTCCTGTGTCGATCATCGGGACTTTCGCAGGAATGATAGCGTTCGGATTTACTATAAACACCTTGACGCTTTTCGGATTAGTTCTCGCAATCGGCATTGTTGTCGACGACGCGATCATCGTGATCGAGAACGTAGAACGTATTATGAGAACGGAAGGATTAGCGGTTAGAGAAGCGACAATAAAAGCGATGAGCGAGGTGAGCGGCGCTTTGGTCGCCATCGTTTTGGTATTATGCGCGGTTTTCGTTCCGGTTTCATTTATGGGCGGGCTAGCTGGAGCGATGTATCGACAGTTCGCGATTACAATCTCCGTTTCCGTTATTATATCTGGAATCTGCGCGCTTACGCTTACTCCGGCTCTGTGCGTCGTATTTTTGGGCGGTTCTCGCTCGGAGGCGACTGGAAAATTCTTTACGTGGTTCGATAAAATGTTCGAGAAATTAACGTCGTTTTATTCTAGATCGGTTGAATTTTTCCTTCTTAATAAAAAAGCGTCGTTTCTTTCCATTGCCGCCATTGTCGTCGCGGCGGTTTTTCTATTCAGAACGGCGCCGAAAAGCTTATTGCCGGAAGAAGACCAGGGGGCTTTTATGGGGTGCGCGCTTATGGATCCGGCCGCTTCTCTAGACAGATCTCAAGAAGCCGCTTCTAAAGTCGCGGAGATTATGTCGAAAGATCCGAACGTTAAGGCTTCTCTTTTTATCGCCGGATACAATATGTTGAGCGGCGCTTCCGTTACGAACGCCGCTACCATGTTCTTCATGCTTAACGATTGGAGCGAGAGGACTAAGGCAGAGCAATCGGCGCAAACGCTGTGCAAAAAAGTTATGGGAGTTGGAGCTGGAATCCCAGACGGAATAGTGCTGGCGTTTTGTCCGCCTCCAATTGTCGGAATGAGCACGACCGGCGGTTTTGAAGGCTATGTGCAGCAGATAGGAAAGAACGACGCTGAAGCTTTGGAGGCAAAAGTCAAAGAACTAGTCGCGGCCGCTTCGCAACGACCTGAATTAACGGGAGTAAGCGCGCCGGCTAGCGCAAGCGCTCCGCAGTTTAAGATGGAAGTCGATAATCTAAAGGCTTTGTCTTTAAACGTTCCAATCGAAGAAATATACGCGGCGATAGGAAGTACGTTCAACTCGTCATACGTCAACGATTTTTCTCAGAACGGAAGAGGCTACAAAGTCATGATGCAGGCTAAGGACAATTATCGAGCTCATCCAGAGCAGATAAATGAAGTCTACGTTAAATCGAGAACTGGAGCCATGGTTCCTATGTCCGCGTTCGTAAAACTAACTCCGATAGTCGGCCCGATAATTAGCGAAAGATTCAACGTGTTTCCAGCGGCAAAGGTCTTAGGAAATCCGGCGTCGGGTTATACGTCTGGAGAAGCTATAAAAGCGATGGAAGAAGTCGCTCAACAAGTTCTCGGCGAAGATTATATGTTGTCTTGGACAGGATCCGCGTATCAAGAAAAAGAAACCGGCGGTTCGTCGTCCAACGCTCTGCTTTTGGGATTGTTGGTCGTGTTCTTAATCCTTGCCGCTCAGTATGAACGCTGGACGCTGCCTATCGCGGTTATTCTCGCCGTCCCGTTCGCTTTGTTCGGCGCGATTTCAGCCGTTCTTTTGCGAGGATTGAGCAACGATATCTATTTCCAGATAGCGCTCGTCACATTGATAGGATTGTCCGCCAAGAATGCGATTTTAATCGTGGAATTCGCTAATCAACTTCGCGCCGAGGGCGAATCCGTCATAAACGCGGCTCTGAAAGCGGCGAAATTGAGATTCCGACCGATTATCATGACATCGCTTGCGTTTGTCTTGGGATGTTTGCCGTTGGCGATTAGCTCTGGAGCGGGATGCGCGAGTCGGCATTCTCTCGGAACCGGAGTTATCGGCGGAATGATCGGAGCAACTGTTTTAGCTCCGCTGTTTGTGCCGTTGTTTTACGCGATAGTCACTGGAATGAGCGAGAAAGTTAGGGGGAGAAATGCGTAAATTGATGAATAAGAGCGTTAACGCGAGTTATAAAAAACTCGCGACGACATCGCTTCTCGTTTTTCTTACGGCCTGCGAAGTCGGTCCCGACTATGAGCGTCCGAAAATCGCTATGCCGGACTTAAACGCCAAGGAAGAAATAGCCGAATTTGTCGCAAATAAATGGTGGAGCGTATTTTCCGACGTAACGTTGAACAACCTTGAAGAACGGGCGTTAAAATACAATGCCGATATGAAAATAGCTATAGCAAACGTAGAAATGGCCGCGGCTATGGCTGGAGTCGCGATCGCAGATTTGTTTCCGTCCATAAAAGCTTCAGGCAGAGGAAATAGATCGCTAGATTCTAAAAACACGCGAATGGGCAAAATGCTTACCGAGGGACGAAACGCAACCGATTACTCGGCGGGCTTCGACGCTTCATATGAAATAGACTTTTGGGGTAAATACAGAAGAGCGAACGAAGCCGCTAGAGCGAATCTACTGTCGGCTAAGGCTGGAAAAGAAGTCGCGCTGCTCGCCGTTACGGCTGGAGTCGCCAAAGCCTATTTTCAGCTAAGATCGTTAGAAGCTAAGCTTGCGATCGCCGAGAGAACCTTAAAAATCCGCGAAGGAACCTGCGCTGTTTATAAAAGCAGATTTCAAAACGGATATTGCTCGGAATTCGATTATTTAAGAGTCCAAGCGGAAATGGCTTCCGTAAAGACGACGGTATTAAACCTGGAATCTGGGTTGGCTAAAGCGGAAAATGCGTTGAGCGTCTTAATTGGAGCTAACCCTCGCGAAATCGTCGCGAGGAGAACGGCAAAGAGTCAAGCCATAGAGAGATTGCGTATTCCGTCGACCGTTCCGCAGGGGCTGCCGTCGGATATTTTAGCTAGACGGCCGGACGTTCTAATAGTGGAAGGACAACTTATCGCCGCTAATGCGGAAATAGGGAAAGCTCGCGCGGCTTACTTCCCGTCCATATCGCTAACCGGAGCCTACGGCTTTGAAAGCATGTCGCTCGGCAGATTGTTTGCCGGCGGATCTGAAATGATGAATTTTGGCGCCGGAATTTATCTACCAATCTTTAACGGCGGGAAAATCAGATCGTTAAACAAAGCCGCTGAAGCGAACTACCGTCTAATGCTGGCCGAATACGAGAAGTCGATTCAAAACGCGTTCAGAGACGCTCTCGACGCGTTGATATCCAACCGTAAAACCCGCGAGATTGTTATTTCCAGAACGCGACAAGTCAACGCTTTGAAAAAAAGCTACGCTATAGCGAAAAGACAGAAAGAAGTCGGCTTGATCGGCTTGATAGACTTGCTTGACGTTGAAAGAAACCTTCTAGGAGCTGAAATGGAGCTTGTCGAAGCGTTACAAAGCCAGCTGAACGCGACAGTCGACTTGTGCAAAGCCCTTGGCGGCGGCTGGAAAGCGTAAGACGCAAGAATGATTTATCTAGCTCTCGGAAGCAATATTGGGAATCGGTTTGAAAACCTGAGAACCGCGATATCAAAATTATCGGAGTTTTTTACATGCGAAAAACTTTCGATAGTAACGGAAACCGAAGCGTTGCTGTTGCCGGATTCTCCGAGCGATTGGAATATGCCGTTTTTGAATATGGCGATCTGCGGGCATACCGATTTTTATCCGTTCGCGTTATTGGATCGCCTGAAAATCGTAGAAAAAGAAATGGGGCGCGATTTGAACGCTCCTAAATGGTCTCCGCGAGTTATAGATATAGATATTGTCGCTCACGGCGATGAAATTACAAATACGGAATGGCTGACTATCCCGCACAAGGAGATAAAAAATCGCGATTTTTGGCAGTATCTGCTGACCGATCTGGATTATAAAATTCCAGAAGACATAAAATTGGATATAGATAATTACAAGGCGTTGAACTACTTTGTATTGAATCCAAAATTAGTCGGAATCGTGAACGTTACGCCGGATTCGTTCTCCGACGGCGGAAAATACCTTAATCCAGAAGCGGCCGTCGCTCAAATAAACAAGTTGCGAAACGAGGGAGCTTGCGTCGTAGAGCTTGGCGCTCAGTCCACGCGTCCTGGATACGTCGAAATATCTCCGGCGGAAGAGATCGCTCGTCTCGCGCCTATTCTCGAGCGAATCGACAATACGGACGGTATCGGAATAGATACATACTTTGACGAAGTAGCGGAATATGCGATAAAAAAATACAATATAAGATGGATTAACGATCAAACGTTTATGCGCGCGCGTTTAAGCGACAAGGTGCTAAAATTAATCGCCGACAGCGGAGCGCGGTACGCGACCATGCTTCATGGGATGGATGTTTCTTTGCTCGAAAGCCGCGCTAATTATCTGAGAAATCTAGGAATAAAAAAAGAAAACATTTTACTCGATCCTGGAATCGGCTTTGGGAAGAGCAAACGAGACAATATTAATATGATCAAAAATATCTCGCGAATTAAGGACATAGGATATCAAGTTTTGTTCGGATGCTCGCGAAAATCATTTATTTCAAGCTTTTCGAACGTCCAAACCGCGGATCGCGATATAGAAACGCTAGCAATCTCCGACTTCGCCGCCGCTCAAAAAATAGACTACATCCGCGTTCATAACGTTCGAGATCATATGAGATTTTTCGTCGCCAAATGTTACGCGACGGGTTAGGCTATCGCATTTATAATGTCGGACGTTTTTCATAATAAATTCCAAAACGAACGATCCGCTTTAGATTTATTTTACGGAGAAATGGATCGGCTAATCGAGTTTTGTCGAAAACATTATTCGCTTAATTCTATTGATTCCGTTTGCGTCGCGGTTTCGGGCGGATCGGACAGCATGACGCTGCTTATAATGTCGGCCGAGTGGGCTAAAAAAAACGATATTCGAGTTTATTGCGCGACGGTCGATCATAAACTGCGAGAGGAATCGGCGGAAGAAGCAAAATTTGTCGGCGATTTTTGCAGATCGATTAGCGTAACTCACAGAATTCTCGAATGGAAAAGAAACGAACGCGACATTCCTCATGGAAAGTTAGAAAATCTGGCGCGAGAAGCTCGTTATCGTCTGATTTCTGAATTTTGCGAAAATAATGGCATTCCGATTTTGTTGACCGCTCACAATTGGAACGATCAAATAGAGACTTTCGAGATGCGAAAAAACGCCGGAAGCCGCGCAAGCGGGCTAGCGGGCATGAGTCAGGTTCGGTCTCTAACTGAAAAAGCAAAATTACTCCGTCCGACGCTGTATTTTACGAAAGATTATTTAAATAGCTTTTTAAAAAAACGAAACGTTTCTTGGAAAAACGATCCTATGAACGAACAAGAAAAGTTCCTGCGCGTTTCCTATCGAAAAAAAATCGCAGATTATGACGACGATAAAATCTTAAGTATTTCAAACGAGATAATGCGTTTTGGGAAAATGCGAAACAAAATCGAAACGGCCGCGGTTCGATTTTTGAAAGAATTCTGCGAGTTTTCGCGCGAAAGCGCCGTTATCGATAAAGAAAAATTCTTATCGGAAGCAAAAAGCGTCCAAACGGAGATTTTAAAACGCGCGATCTGGAACGTCGGCGGAAAAGAATACGCGCCGTCCGTGAGGGAAGACATTCTTGATAAGATACTGCGAAAAGAAATCAACACGTTGGGAAGATGTTTGCTAAAAATAAAGAAAGAGAAGATATTCTTATTTAGAGAAAACAGAACAAAAACGTCGACTTCGTCAGACTTGCCTTGCGATCGTCAACATCATAAAATCGGCGGCGAATCGTCGAGCGAGAACAAAGCGGGCTTATTCGACGTATTTTTTTGCGGAGCGAACAATGAATAAAAATTATAAGAATCTGTCCGTTTGGATTGCCGTCGGTTGTTTTGTCTTTTTGTTATTTCAAGCTTTTTATTCTGGAAAAAGCGACGTTCCGAACATAGCCTATTCTGACTTTTTATCCGACGTAGACAACGGCAAAGTGTCCGCGGTCGCAATTCGCGGATTGTCGATAGAGGGCGTAACGCTCGACGGTCGTTCGTTCGCAACATACAATCCGCATGATCTTGATCTCGTTAAAAAACTGACTGCGAAAAATGTGAAAATCGTAGCGGGTCCGCCGGAAGACGGATCGCCGCTGCTGCATTTGTTTTTGAGCTGGCTTCCGCTGATAATTTTAGGCTGCCTTTGGTTCTTTGCGTTGCGGCAAATGCAGGCGGGAAGAAACGGAGCGCTTGGTTTTGGAAAATCCAAAGCGAAACTGCTTAACGAAAAAAGCGGCAAGATTACATTTGACGACGTAGCCGGAATAGACGAAGCGAAAGCGGAACTTGAAGAAATCGTCGACTTTTTAAAAGACACGAAAAAATTCAAAAGACTCGGCGGGAAGATTCCTAAAGGAGTCTTACTCGTAGGCCCTCCAGGCACCGGAAAAACTCTGCTGGCTCGCGCTATTGCCGGAGAAGCCAACGTTCCGTTTTTCAGCATTTCCGGTTCGGACTTCGTCGAAATGTTCGTCGGAGTCGGAGCGAGTCGAGTTCGCGATATGTTCGAACAAGGAAAGAAAAACGCGCCGTGCATTATATTCATAGACGAGATCGACGCGGTCGGCCGTCATCGCGGATACGGATACTCCGGCGGGCACGAAGAACGCGAGCAGACGCTCAACCAATTGCTCGTAGAAATGGACGGTTTCGAAGAAAACAACGGCGTGATAATCATCTCCGCGACTAACAGACCGGACGTTCTTGATCCGGCTTTGCTAAGGCCTGGGAGGTTCGACAGACAAGTCGTCGTTCCGCTTCCAGACTTAAAAGGAAGAGAACGTATTTTACAAATTTATATGAAGAAAGTGCCGCTATCTTCAGACGCGGACGCTATGGTTTTGGCGAGAGGCACGCCCGGGTTTTCCGGCGCCGATTTAGCGAATTTAGTCAACGAAGCGGCGTTGCTTGCGGCTAGACGCGGTAAACGCGTAGTCGGTATGGACGAATTTGAAGACGCGAAAGATAAAGTTATGATGGGAGCCGAGCGCCGATCTATGGTCATGGACGAAAAAGAGAAAAAGATCACGGCGTATCATGAAGCGGGACACGCTATCGTCGCGCTAAATATTCCAGAGGCCGATCCGGTTCATAAAGTCACCATTATCCCGCGAGGTATGGCCTTGGGTTTAACAATGCAATTGCCGGAAAACGATAAATTTTCGCAATCTAAAGCCGAACTTGAAGCTAGTCTCTCCGTTATGGCCGGCGGAAGAATTGCCGAAGAAATGATTTTTGGAGAAGATAAAGTTACGACTGGAGCTTCGGGAGATATAAGACACGCGACGAAATTGGCGCGGCGTATGGTCGTCGAATGGGGCATGAGCGAGAAGCTCGGCTTTCTGTCCTACGCGATCGACGGAGAGGGATTTCTCGGACACTCGACTTCAGTCAGCGGCGACGTCGCGAATTCCACCGTTGAGGTAATTGACAAAGAAGTCCGAGCGTTAGTCGACAAAACTTACAACAGAGCGAAAAAGATTCTCGACGACGCCAAAGACGCTCTAGAGCTTCTAGCGCAAGGATTATTGGAACACGAAACGCTAACTGGCGACGACATTAAAAAAATCATCGACGGACAAAAGATAGAAAAACGACAAAGGATCGCGATAAAAACGACGAAAAAATCCAAAATGCCAACTTCGGAGTACGTGAATAAAGTAGAGAAGAAGTCTGGGAAAAAACCTAAAGCGACTGAAGAGGTTTGATAGAGCCGCTTCTATTTATTGCGAGAAGCGAAGCGACGAAACGCGCCAGTCCATAGATGGATTGCCGCGTCGGGCTTTGCCCTTCTTGCAATAACGTAGGGGCATGAAACGGCGAGGGATGAATGATTGTTCTCCTCTCCGTCATCCTGAGCGGAGCGAAGGATCCATGCAGTTCGGAAGAGAGAAAAACAAAAACGAGGTTGCCGTATGATCTACGATGAAAAAGGTCGCTATTCTAAATGAAATCCTTAACCGTTCCATACAACTCTCCCAAAACCAGACTCGACAAATTCCTAGCCTCAGAAATCAAAGAATTATCCCGCAGTAGGATTCAGCTTTTAATATCCAAAGGCCGCGTCGGCGTAAATTCAGTTCTAACAACCGACGCGAATTACATTATAAAATCAAACGATGAAATTTTTATCGAAGACGATTTTAAAATCGAAAAACCAGACCTAACGCCGGACGAAAACGTGGAGTTTTCAGTCATATACGAAGATGAAGATTTGCTAGTTGTCGACAAGCCCGCGGGAGTGACGGTTCACCCTGGCGCGGGAAATTACTCGCGCACGCTAGTCAACGGACTCGTTTATCGCTGCGGGCGTTCGTTATCTAGCGGGAGCGACGAATATCGGCCTGGAATCGTCCATCGCATAGATAAAGACACCAGCGGAATATTAGTCGTCGCGAAAAATGATTTTTCTCACTGCGAGTTGGCTAAGCAATTCGCGACGCATTCAATAAAGAGAAAATACGTCTGCTTTTGCTATTCCGTTTTGCAGCCGTTTTGCGGAAAAATCGAAACTCTGATAGCGAGAGATCCGAGAAACCGGCTAAAAATGGCGGTTGCGACCGACGGCGGGAAAAATGCGATAACTATTTATAAAACGCTGCGAACTTTTTCAAAATTCGCGTCAAAAGTCGAGTGCGAACTAAAAACCGGCCGCACGCATCAAATAAGAGTTCATATGTCGAACAAAAAATGCTCGCTGATCGGAGATTCGCTCTACAAAGCAAAAAATTACTCCATTCCCAAGGAAATCGCAGACTATATAAAGGGCTTTCCTAGACAGGCTCTTCACGCTTATTTTTTAGAATTTGTTCATCCTCGCTCTCAAGAACTTATGAGCTTCAAAAGCGATCTGCCGGACGATATGAAGGAGTTGGAGAAAGTTTTGCAGACTGTCGAGACATAAAAATCGAAAACGCCGCGCTCTTTCCGACTCGCGGAAAATCAAACTTGCGGCGGGACGGCGTATTATGTATCATTCGCTAATTGAAGTTAGAGAGAAAGTTAATGACGGAAGAAAACAAGCAAACGTTAGGAATAATAGCTCAATACATAAAAGACTTATCGTTCGAAAGCCCTAACGCGATTTCGCAAACGGCTCCCGCGGACAAGCAGCCGCAAATCGACGTGCAGCTCAAAATAGACGTGAAAGAGAAGGAAAAAGAAAAAGACTCTTACTACGTCGCTTTGATAATAGAAATCAACGCAAAAATGGATAAGCCGCTGTTTATATTAGAATTAAATTACACAGGCGAATTCGTCGTCTCGGGATTTGCAAAAGAAATGGTCGAGCCTATTCTGTACGTAGAATGCCCAAGGCTATTGTTCCCATTCGCCCGCAGCATTATAGCGAACATTGTCAGCGAAGGCGGATTTCCTCCGTTATATTTGGCTCCCGTTAATTTTGCCGATCTATACCAGCAACAGCAGGAGTCTAAAAAGCAGACTCTACAATGAGCAAGCCCCTGGCCGTCCTAGTAGACGGCTCCGGCTTTATATATAGAGCCTACTACGCTACGCCGCAATTAACAGATCGCGAAGGTCGTCCCGTAGGAGCAATCTTTGGTTTTTGCTCAATATTAATTTCAACGTTAGAAAAGCATAAATCGGATTTATTCTGCGTCGCTTTCGACTGCGGCAGAGACACTTTTCGTTCGAAAATCTATTCCGAGTATAAAGCGAACCGCGCCGCGACTCCCGAGGATCTTAAAATGCAGATGCCTCTTTTAAAAGACGTATGCGGCGCTTTTGGAATTCCGACTATCAGCAAAAAAGGCTTCGAAGCCGACGATATAATCGCGACCTACGCCGCAAAATTGTCGGATCGCGGATACGAAGTTAGAATCGTTTCGTCGGATAAAGATCTAATGCAGCTAGTGACGGACAACGTTTCAATGTTCGATCCGATGAAGTCAAAATTTATAAAAGAAAAGGAAGTTTTTGAAAAATACGGCGTTTTGCCGTCTCAGATGATTTTTTTGCAGGCGTTAATGGGCGACGCGTCCGATAATATTCCTGGAGTTAAGGGAATCGGCCCAAAAACGGCTGCGAAATTGATCGGCGAATTCAAGACGTTAGACAATTTATATCAAAATATCGACTCCGTTCGACCGGAAAAGGTAAAAGAGAAGCTAATCGCGGATAAAGACGCGGCGTTTCTTTCTTTGAAATTAGTCGAGTTGGACAGGAACGTTGAAACCGACCAATGTTGCGAAGATCTAAAAGTATTTTACAGCTACGCCAAAGCCGCCGCCTTTTTCAGTTCTATGGGATTCGGATCTTTAATAAAAAGACTCGCCGCCTTGCGTTATTGATTTTTTATTCGGATTGCAAGAACGCCGAAGAGGCAACGTTTGCTTTTCTATGAGATCGTAATTGCCCGTTTGTTATAGAAGAAAGATTTTTAATCTTAATACACGATTGCGGAAATTCGGGATATATGCTAAAAGACGATGCTTAAATACGCATTCAGAGGGAATATGGCAAAAAAAATAGTAGGGTACGTGAAACTGCAAGTGCCCGCGGGAAAGGCGAATCCGTCGCCTCCGATTGGACCGGCGTTAGGTCAGCGAGGCCTAAATATCATGGAATTCTGCAAAGCGTTCAACGCTCAAACGCAGTCTTACGAAGCCGGAACTCCGCTGCCGGTGATTATCACGGCTTACGGAGACAGAACTTTCTCGTTTGTCGTCAAATTGCCTCCGGTTACGCATTTTCTGAAACAAGCGGCGGGAGTCGCCAAGGGATCGTCGACTACCGGCAGAGGAGCTAGCGCTGGTAAAGTGACGATGGCTCAGGTAAGAGAAATCGCCGAGAAAAAAATGAAAGATTTGAACGCGAACGATGTGGACGCGGCCAGCATGATGGTAATCGGTTCGGCTCGTTCGATGGGATTGGAGGTAACGCAATAATGGCTCGCAGGGGAAAAAGATACAAAAAAATGGCCGCCAAAACGGAGGCTTGCAAAGTTTTTAACCTTTCCGAGGCGGTTTCGTTTTTAAAAGAAAACGCGTCTTGCAAATTCGACGAAACGGTCGAGGTCGCGATTAATCTAAACGTCGATCCTCGTTCGGCGGATCAGAATATAAGGGGAATGGTCGCGATGCCTTCAGGCACCGGCAAATCCGCGAGAGTCGCGGTATTTGCAAGAGGCGCCGCGGCGGACGACGCTACGGCCGCCGGAGCGGACTTCGTCGGAGCGGAAGATTTGGCGGATAAAATTACCGCCGGCGAGATCGAATTCGACGTTTGCATCGCAAGTCCCGACATGATGGGAGTCGTCGGCCGTCTGGGAAAGATATTAGGGCCTAAGGGATTGATGCCAAACCCAAAATTGGGCACCGTTACTCCCAACGTCGCCGCCGCTGTGAAAAACTCCAAAGCCGGTCAAGTCGAATATAGATTGGACAAAGCCGGAATCGTCCACGCGGGTCTGTGCAAACTAAGCTTCGCGAACGAAAAAATCGAAGACAATATAAAAGCCTTCGTCGGAGCGACGCTTAAAGCAAAACCAGCGAGCGTAAAGGGAACGTATCTGAAATCCGTTACGATTTCCAGCACAATGGGCTTAGGCTTGAAGCTAAACGCCGCCGAAGCGTTTGGGTTTTAAGGCTTTTAGCGCTAAATATAGATTAGGCGTAGCGTTAATTTCATCGTTATATATAAACAACAATTGAAGAAAGGGCGAATGATTATTCGCCCTTACGGTTTTTTTAATAGAGAATAATGGACGGAAAGTTCTATTTCTCCGTCATCCTAGAGGCCGCTTGCGGCCGAAGGATCCAAACGATTTTTAGGCTTATTCATCATATGGATTCTTCGCTACGCTCAGAATGACGGAAGGAAGGCGTAAGGGCGAATAATCATTCGCCCCTAATTTACGATATGCGTTTTCTTAACTCTTTTTTAACCGTTTTTATTTAACGATACCGATAAGTTTATCGCGAGGGCAGTTATGTTTCGATATTATAAATTGATCAAAACCGCCGTCGTTAGATTGTCGTCCGTTAGCGCCTGCAAGACAAATGGGGGGGGGGGGGAATCTCATTGTAAATTAAGCGATTTTTCTTATCATCTTGCCTGCAATAATACAAAATCTGACTCCGCTTCTGTAGCGGCGTTATCCTTCTCGCGCCGATCCTTTTCCGCAATGGAAGAGGGAGCGCGTCATCCTGGAGGAGGACGAAGTCCGACGAAGGATCCATGCGATTTTCATGCGTCATCGCCGTCTGGATCCTTCGCTTCGCTCAAGGATGACGGAAGAAGAAACGGCGAAGGCGATGAAGAAAACGAGCGCAGTTTCTATAGCGCAGCTCCGTCTTCCCGCGACAGAAGAAATCGCTTCGATCGCGTAAACTCCCGAGGCTCGGTCTTGATAGAATTCGCGATCTGCGTTCCGATATTGATAATGTGCCTCGTCGCCATGCATGACATCCCAAAGTATTATCAGATACAGGCGAAGATGAAATTCGTCGCGCATGAGGTTATTAACATGCTTCAAAACGCTCCGCGCGGCCAACCGATAACTGTCGCTCACTTGAAACACATATATAGTGCGGCGTTTTTGAGTCTCTATCCGTCTAACGGTCTATTTCATTCGCAAAAATGGTGTCATCCGCTCGGGCATTTTCCAGAGCTGATGATATATTATGTAAGAGGCAATGACGACGGAACTGCCAGCTTGCTATGGCCGTTCCGAATATCATCTTGGAATCACCAAACTGTTATGAACACTCCTTCTAGCCTTTATTCAGGTTCATCAATGAGCGGAGAACGACCTACCGTAAGTAACGGGCAATATGTTGTTCCTTCGAAAATTTATCCGACTTTGTCTATTAAACCCGGGCAGGTAAAAATTATTGTGGAAGTTATTTTAATTTATAGTCCTCAGTATAAATTTGGCGACGGATCGTCGTGCAGTAAGGTCGCCTCTAATCGAGCGTTTGGATTTTGGATGTTGCCGCTTTCTTCCGGTCGTCAAACTTCCGCATCCAACGTAGATACCGCTTACTTCAACACAGTCGTCATTTTTACCCCTAAACCTGGCCTCTTCAGCGAAACCCCGCCGCCGGCGTCTTGAGAGGCGTGAAAAAAATCATATAATTTCGCTTAGCGCGACGAGGATTCCGAATAGTAAGATCAACGCCGTCAGCCACTTTTTAGACAGCTCTTTATAATAAAGCCGTTTTATATTCGCCTTGTAAAACAGATAAATCGGCATGAAAATGGCGATGATCGACAATATCGCTCCGGCGAATCCGAAAATTTTTATAAAAGCGTTCGGAATCGCGATCGCGGCGACGTATGAAGGCGCGACCGCCAGCGCCGAGCAAGTTGTTTTTCTTACGAATTTCGAAGTTATTTTATCTTTTAGCATGAAATCCAAAGAATCCGCCAACGCCGCTCCCACGCCTAAAATCGAGGTTAAAATCGCCGATATCGAAAGCAGCCAAACCAGCAGTCGCACATTTGGCAGACTTGATATGGAACTAAGCTCTTTGATCAAATCGCCCACGTCTTTTTGACCGGCGCTCATCTGCGCGTAAAACGTTTCGTTCGCTCCGTATAAAACTCCGAGGACTCCGTAAGTCCAGGCGATATATACCGCCGCGGGAATTAAACTGCCATAAAAAAACGCTTTTTTTAGAGTTTTTGCGTCCAGTTCGCAGTAATTAGCCAGCGTATGAAATATCACGTGAAATCCGAAGGACGTAAACGCGACGGACAAAACCGAATAAACGCAAGAAGGCGAAGCGCTTATGAACAACGGCAGACGCGACGAGTCAACCGACGCGACTATCCCGCATAACAACATTAAAAAAATCGCTAGCAATCCGGCGAAAGCGATTCTGTTTACATAATCGATCCATTTGATCGGCAAGAGTAGAATCGCGGCCGTTCCAAACGCAATGTATGTCGCCGGCGAAAGCGCCGAAACGTCCGCGCGCCAATAAAAGTCGGCCAATTTTTGCGCGATCGACGCTAGACCGTATATATAGACGGCAAGCAGAGAGTACAGCAGCGTTTTCAGACTGATCGCTCCTATCGCTTCCGCTTTGCGGCCGGAAAATTTTCTTCCCAACGCGGGCAAAGGCAATCCTTTTTTGGATTGCAGGTTTAATTCTAAACTCGCCAAAGAGCACTTGTACGACGACGCCCAAACGACAAGCATGACAATTACGCTTGGAATAATTCCGAGTTTTGCTAGAACCATCGGCAAAGCTATCATACCGCTTCCGATACTTGTTCCGGCGACAAGTAAAATCGCCCCTATTTGTTTTTGCGCCATACGCCTCTATTTTGTTTTAAAAGATTGATTAAACTAATGTGAATTGTATAAAGAATATTTCGGCGGTTAGCCGATAAATCGGAAAAACAAACGCGCGGAATCGTTCTTGCAGATTATTGTATTTTCGACGCGTTCCGACATAGTTTTATATCCAAGAATTATTGAAAATAATAATAAGCGATTTTAACGGAGAATACAACGGCCGTCGCGGCGTAATTGGGATCCCATGTTCGTCATTGCTGTAGGAGTCAAGTAATTCGTTACATTTTTTTGGTTAAAAATGATCAAATACGAGAAGAATTAGGCGATGGCGACTAAAGGATTTTATCGAAGACGCGCCAAGCGAAAACATATAGAATTTTAGCGAAAATCTTATTTAGATGTTTCGATATACTCTAAAGAAAATCACCTTTACAGCTCTATTAACAATACCCAGAAAAATGTAGCGAATTACTTGACTTCTACAGCAATGACGAAAGAGCTATCGCCGACCCCTTGGAATAAACAGAGCGAATATACGGAAATAGCATAATCTCATCTGACCGCGTCTAATATATTTACATATTTTTGAAATTTATAATATTTGCTTCTTTGATCCGCTTCTTCCGCTTCTATGATTTGCAATTCAACCAGCGCGTTTAACGCCGATCTAGCCGTCGGAACGGAAATTTTCAATTTGTTAGCAACGCTCGTCGCCGTAGCGAAAGGAGCCGTTTTTAAATACTCGAACACCGCTCGCGCGGAAAATCTTCGCCGTCCCGTTTCCGCGATTTTCGCTTCGCAAACCTCGAATAACGCCGTTATCTGAGAAATTATAGAAACCGCCTGATCCGAAACCTCGATTACCCCTTTTAAGAAAAAACGTATCCAGTCTTCCCAATTCCCCTTTTCTCTAACTTCGTTCATCAGCGAATAATAAACGCGTCTGTTTTCTTTGAAATAAAGGCTTAAATATAAAAGCGGACTTTTTAACAATCCAAAGTCGCATAAGATCAGTATTATCAACAGTCTTCCAATACGTCCGTTGCCGTCTAAAAACGGATGAATCGTTTCGAATTGCAAATGAGCGATCGCGGCTTTTATCAATATAGGCGAACCTTCCGAATGAATATACAATTCAAGATTGTCTAAATAATCGGGCAAAATTTCAGGCTCTGGAGGGACGAAAGCCGCGTTTCCCGGACGCGTTCCGCCGATCCAATTTTGCGACGAGCGAAACTCGCCCGGCAAACATTCTTTTCCTCGAGTATCGCGCAACAATATCTCGTGAGTTTCTTTTATCAGCCGCAAACATAATGGAAAACCGCTTCTTAGTCGATTAATTCCATGATCGAGAGCGTCGACGTAACGCGAGACTTCCTTAACGTCGGATATTTCTACGTTCGGCTTTCGATCGTTTTCAAACAATATTAAATCGCTCAACGAGCTTTGAGTTCCCTCTATTTGAGACGATAAAACCGCTTCTTTTCGAACGTACATATACAAAAATAGATTTACGCTCGGAATCGTTTCGGCAGCGCCGTCTAGTTTTGACAGACTATGAGTCGCTCGCTCCATAAGTTCGTAAAGAGGCTCAAGCCGCAAGTCGACGGGAAGTTTCGGAGGGATATAAGACGAATATTCTTCGTCGCGCGTTTTGTGTTTTTTATAACTTCCTATTCTCATATCTTTTCCATTTATCTCGCAATTAGAAAACTTATCCAATTATCTTTTCCGGTTCAAGGAAGATTAGAAAAGTTGCTTTGGTATTTTTGAGCGTCCTCTACAAAAAAAATTTAGAAATGGCGAACATATTTGCTGCGGAACCTGAATCGAAGATCAGCGGAGCTGAGGAACTCCGCCGTAAAATATTTTCACAAGCTGCGAGAGAAAATTGCGAAGAAACAAAAGGAAAGGAGCGAAAAGTTTTTCGGAAGAGTAGAGATAGACGAGAGTTATTTTGGAACCCGAATAATGGATTAAAAAGCCTGAATTAACAGGAGTTAGCGGCTAAAATTTAGAATAAATAGCCACAAAATGTATAGCTGCTATCTATCTAAAAAAGGAGCAATAATTTATTCGCCCTACGAAACCGACGCATGGAATTAAGAGACAAAATGCGTTAAAGTGTCCGCGTAGTTAAGAATAAGCAATTGAAATGGAACTTATAAGATATCCTGATCCAATTTTATTTAAAAAATGCGAAGAGGTTGAAATTGGAGATCCAAAAATCGGAAAGATCCTCGATGAAATGTCGCAAAAATTATACGAGTGGAACGGAGCGGGATTGGCGGGGCCTCAGGTCGGCGTTTCAAAGAGAATCGCGGTCATAGATGTTCGAGACGAACCGTCGCGGCTGTATAAATTGATTAATCCAAAGATAATTTGGCGATCTGAAGAATGCGTCGACTCAAAAGAAGGATGTTTGTCGTTTCCTCTTTTAAGAGAAACTGTCGCTCGTCATGAATCTGTCGTCGCGACATATTTGGACGAAGATTTTAAAGAACAAGAGATACGCGCGGAGGGGTATTTATCGTTTTGTTTGCAACATGAGATCGACCATCTTGACGGGATTTTGTATATCGATCATTTGAGTAAACTAAAAAAATCGCGATTTATGAAAAAATTTTTGAAGGCGCAAGAAAATGAAAAAAAGAGCGGGTTTAATTAAAAAAATTTGCGTTTTGCTCCTAACGATCGGATGTTTCGCCGCTAAATGCGAGTCTAAAAAGGAAGAGGCGAGAACGCCGATAGTCGAGATGGTTTCCGATCCCGATCCAATACTGTCCAAAGAATGCTCCGACGTATTGGAAAGCGAACTGCCGGAAGCGCGAGAAATCGCGGCTGTTCTTGAAGCTTGGGTAAAAGATCCGAGCGCTCATTTAGCGGCTCTAGCCGCTCCGCAGATTGGAAAGTTAAAACGAATAATCGTCGTACAATTCGGACTTAAAGGCGGAAAAGTTTCCACGCTAGCCATGATAAATCCTGAGATTGTGGAAAAATCAGACGCGCTTTCTACGGAGATAGACGCTTGCGCGTCGCTGCCGGACGTATTGGCGCTAACATCGAGAAGTTTGGAAATCATCGTAAAATATCGCGATCTCGATTTCAAAATCAAAACGGTTAGGCTAACAGGTTTCGACGCTTTCGCCGCGCAGCATGAAATTTGTCATCTGAACGGAAAAAACTTTATAGATCATCAAAATGTAGGCGAATCTCAACGCAAAGAAATCTTAGCGATATATTTCGATAAGGCTCTTGGTAAAAAAGAGAAAAAAATAAAGCTCTTCGAATGTTTCCTCAATAATCTGAAAGAAGATTTGGGCAAACGTTATCTTAAAGAGAACGCGGACTTTATTTTCGTCGCCGGAGGAGTCGTTATTCTTAATAAAATTCTGGAATTGGGGAAAGAAGACGTTCGACTATCGCGGAGTCTTGGCAAACGATTGACGAAAGACGAGCGAGAGGCGATTTTGCGAGCGATAGGACGTTTCTCGAAAGAGAATTTGCGCAAAATTTTCCGCATTCTTTTGGCTAGGCATATAAATGAAGGATAATTCCGTCGTATTCATGGGGAATTCAGATTTTTCGCTGAAATCCTTAGTCGCTTTATACGAAGCGGGGTTCAATATCGTCGGAGTTTATACTAAGCCGCCAAAACGGTCGGGACGAAAGTATAAAATCCAAAAATCGGTCGTTCATAAGTTCGCGGAAGACAAAGGCCTTCCGGTTTATTGTCCTAATACTTTTAAATTGGCGAAAAACATAGAAGAGTTTCGCTCGCTGAAACCAGACGTAGTCGTCGTAGTTTCTTACGGATTGATAATCCGGCGTATTATGCTCGACATTCCGTCGCGCGGTTTTATAAACGTTCACGCTTCGGCGTTGCCGAGATGGCGTGGAGCGGCTCCAATTCAGGCGGCTATTTTAGCCGGAGATAAAAAAACCGGAATTACCATTATGAAAATGGACGAAGGAATCGACACGGGCGATATTATTTCTATGAAACTAGTCGATATTTGCCCTGAAACGACATATGGCGAGCTTTCGGAGCGACTCGGCGATTTAGGAGCGACAATGATCGTCGAGACTCTGAACAATCTTGACGACGCTCTGTCCAACGCCCGCAAGCAGCCGGAGGAAGGCGCCGTTTACGTTACAAAAATTTCAAAAGAGTCGTATAAAATAAACTGGAACAATTCCGCTCAAGACGTTCTAAGACAGATTAAAGCGTTTTCTCCCGCTCCGGCGGCTTGGACGGAAATCAACGGGCTGCGAGTAAAAATCATCGACGCTAAAATAGCCGACGAAGACTCGCGCGAACGTTCGGGCTTCATCGGCGAAAAAATGACGGTCGCCTGCGGCGTCGGATCGCTGAGACTAACTCTCGTACAGCCGTCGGGAAAAAACAAAATGTCCGGCGAAGATTTCATCAGAGGCCGAAAAGATTTGGTCGGCAAAATCGCCGGTTAAAACAAATTTGAAGATATTAGGCTGTGTTAGAAAAATGCGATGAGCAGTATGAGGCTATTTTTGTTGAAACAAGAGGTTTATACTCCGCAATAAGTCGTTGCTAGAAGCGCGAAGCCGCGAAGCTTCCTTCTCCGTCACCCTTGAGGAGGACGCAGTCCGACGAAGGATCCATACGATTCTCCCGCGTCTTCGCCGCTTGGATCCTTCGCTTCGCTCTAGGATGACGAAAAAGTGGCGTAAGGGCAGGCAGACCCTGTTCCTTTTGCATTATGCGTAGCGCTCGTTTTTTTGTAGCGAGCGAGGTTAGCCCGTCCAAGTCTGTAAATGCGAATATCGCCCCTAAGTTACGATATGCGTTTTTTTAACTCTTTTTTAACCGTTTTTATTTAACGATGCCGATAGGTTTATCGCGAGGGCAGTTATGTTTCGTTATTATAAATTGATCAAAACCGCCGTCGTTAGATTGTCGTCCGTTAGCGCCTGCAAGACAAATGTGGGGGGGGGAATCTCATTGTAAATCAAAGAGTTTTCTTTTAATTTTTGACTGGATTAGGCTTGTTTGTCATCGCCAAGCGCGCTTGCTCTCGAAGGATAACGAAAAGGAGCGATCAAGGAAGACGAAAAATATAAACGGCGGAAGCGACGCCCGCATACGCGGCGTAATTTTGATCGAAACCGCTCTTACTCTGCCGATAATCAGTTACTTAATATTTTTCACGTTCGAATTGATGAAAATCCATATAACGCAAACCGCAATCGACACTATTGCCGCAGAAGCTACGTTTTATTTCATCGCAAAAGGAAGAATTGCGGACGGAGATACGAGTATTGATAAAATAGTCAAGAAACACATACCTTCATTTATACAAAAACAAAACCTTGGATATTGGCTTAGAGTATATAGTAGCCTAGAGAACATGTGTTCCAAATCTCCATTCGGCGGAGAAAGTATTGGATATCATGAAAACGCTGAAACATATGCGTACTTAGCCGACCATACTGGAATCGTAGATCCTGTTGATACCTTTGATTTTATAGATTCAGATGGAAGCAAGACCTTTAAGAGCGAAGGCACCCGCGCTATTCATAAAGGTAAGATTAGGAACAATGAAAAAGTTCCCTCTGGAGTCACATTTGTCTTAACTGTTGTCTGCAACTACGTTTTTTCTAGTTCGTTTATAAAAATGCTGTTCGCTGGAGGAAGCAATACTATAAGAGGTAGGACTCAACAACGAGGAGAAGCCTACGTCCTCTGGGGACGCGGAGTTGGAATTGTAAACTGAACGCAAACTCCTGTTTTTTGTTAAGCAATTCCTTAAAAAAACTATAGTTGTTTTTTGGTTAAAAATTGATATGATGATCGCCGTTAAGCGGGCGTAGCTCAGTGGTAGAGCGCAACCTTGCCAAGGTTGAAGTCGAGGGTTCGAGTCCCTTCGCCCGCTCCATGTTTTCTTTGTTAAAATCAATTGCTTTAAAGACGCGACAGTTATATTTTTCGCTATACGCGAGGAGATAAATTATGCCTAAAAAAGTAGTTATCGCCAGTTCAAACGAAGCGAAAGTAGCTCAGTTAAAGAGCTTTGAATTTCTTAAAGTTTTTGAACTTCTAAGCGGCAAAGACTTTGCTTTGGGAGAAGTGGAGGAAAACGAGAACACGCTTGAAGGAAACGCTCTTATAAAAGCTAAAACTTATCATGAGCATACAAAATTACCGTCGCTAAGCGACGACACCGGTTTATTCATAAACTCGCTTGACGGCTATCCTGGAACGCGTTGCGGGAGAATCGCAAAATCTTACGGCGGATACGAAGAAGCTTCTCGAGCGTTTAACGAAAAACTCGGAGACTCGCCGGACAGAGGCTGCGTCTTCGCATGCGCGATAGCGTTTGTCGACGACGGCCTGGAAATCGTAGTTCGCGGAGAAATGCCTGGAACGTTCGTATATCCTGGAATATTTGGAAACTGCGGGACGAACAACGGATATAACCCGTATTTCATTCCGGAAGGATCTAAGCTTACTTACGCTCAAACGGGCTTTGCCGGCGAAAGCTTTCCGCATCATAGGCTAATAGCCGCAAGGAAACTTATGGATAGACTGCGGGAAACGTCGTATCTATCGTCGAAAAAAGCTTTGTGAAGAAAAATCAAAAATCCCAGCTTGTCATTCTTGGCCGCAGGCCGAGGATCTAGCGAAACATCAACGTTTTCTGGATCCTCGCTTCGCTTCTTGCAATGACGTATGCAGGTATTTTCCCCTTCTCGCCGTCCTTATTCGCGTCAAAACCTTACCTCAAAACCGGTTTAGAAATCTCGATCGTTTCCGAGCGTTCAGGTCCCGTCGATACTGCGATAATTCGAACGCCGATATGTTTTTCTATAAAATCCAAATAACGGCGGGCGTTTGTCGGAAGGTCGGCGAGATTTTTCATCCCTTTTATCGACGTTTTCCAACCTGGAAGCGTTTCGTAAATCGGAACGACTTTACTCATCGCTTCGTCCTTTGCGTTAAACAAAAATGGAACTTTCTCGCCGTCGATTTCATATCCGACGCAGACTTTAATCTCCGATAGTTCGTCCAAAACGTCCAGTTTCGTGATTACCGCTCCGTTAACTCCCGAAAGATACGCCGAGCGAGCGGCCAGCGGAGCGTCAAACCATCCGCAGCGTCTTGATCTGCCGGTCGTAACGCCGATTTCCGAGCCTGCTTTTCCCAAATATTCGCCGACTTCGTCGTTCAATTCCGTTGGGAAGAAGCCGTTGCCGACTCTTGTCGTATAAGCCTTAACGATTCCAAGAACGAACCCAATCTCGCTTGGCGGAACTCCGGTTCCAATCGAAGCTTGCGCGGCTATCGTGTTGGACGACGTGACCATCGGGAAAGAACCGTGATCGATATCAAGCATGCTTCCCTGCGCGCCTTCAAAAATAATCCGCCCGCCGGATTTTTTGATTTCGTAAAGCCGTTGGCCGACGTTTCCAATGAACGGCGATAAAGCTTCGCCGCATTCGTTCAGATAATCTAAGATATGCGATGCGGACGCTTCTTTTTCGCCGCAACCGCGTCTGATCGCGTTGTGTAGGAATAAGAGCCTGTCGACTTTCTCCGGCAACGAATCTGGAAATAGCAAATCTCCGGCTTTGATCGCGAAACGGCCTATCTTGTCCATGTAAGCGGGACCGATTCCGCGTTTAGTCGTGCCGACGGCGGCTTTTCCGCTTGCTCCTTCGAAAATAGCGTCCATTTCAGGATGCAGGCCAGGAATAATAAGAGCGGCGTTTTCGGAAACTAAAAGATTCTTTGGAGTAATCTCAAAATCAGCCCGCAACGCGGTTATTTCTTCAATCAAACGAGACATGTTTAAAACTACGCCGTTGCCGATAACCGCGAGTTTTCCATGAAGAACGCCGGACGGCATTATGTTGAATTTATAGGTTTTATCGTTGACAATAACCGTATGTCCCGCATTGTTTCCACCCTGAAAACGAACGATCGCGGCGGCGTTTTCGCTATAAAAATCCGTTAATTTTCCCTTGCCCTCGTCGCCCCATTGCAAGCCAACGATCGTTATATTATTTGACATAAAAGCTCCTTCTAGAGTCCGTTGGAGGAGCAAATTATACAGACAGCCCTCGGACATGTCCAGCGAATCGCGACGAGCGAAAGTCGAGCATATAATAAAATTATTTCTTTTATTTAAAATAAATATTGAATATTTTTAGTTTGTAATATATGTTCAAAATTAGTTCAAGTTTTAGGGAGTAAGTTATAATGACGACTACAGACGCTAAAGGCGAGACCTTCGCCGGTTGTAAAATGCCAAAAATCGATCCGAGCGCATTTTTGGATTCGTACAAAAAGAATTTAGAAATTTTGGGACTTATCAACAAAATGTCCATCGAAGTTTGCAACGGGATCGTAAAGCTGCAAAGCGCGTTCTTTAAGCAGTTTATGAGCGATCTTGGAAGCGTCGCGGAAAAAGCGGCGAAGCCTTCCGAAGCGGCCGCAAGATTTAACGAAGTCGTTCGGGACAATATCGTAAAAGCCGTTGGAAACAGCCAGCAGATCGCGAATATGATCACGGAAAACGCCAACGAGCTTAACGCGACTCTGTCGAAAAGATTCAAAGAAACCGTCGCGGGATCCAAACCTGCCGCGGACAAGAAATAGTTTTTCTTCCTCCAAAGAAACGCTCCGATTAGTTCGGGGCGTTTTTTTTACTAACGCGACTACTGGATTAAAGACCGCATTACGGTCGAAGAAAACTCTGAGTTACAAGCCTATTATCGTCGAAAACGGAGATAAGACATAGTCATTTCTTTTGGGCCTGCCGCCTAACACTCCTCGCGTCAGGCGCCAACCTATTAATTGTATAATAATTGTATAATGAAAAACGCCCTGATCCGCCGCTTTTCGATAGAATTTAATATATTTTTCGAGCCAAGTTTTTTCAGTCTAAACAAGTCGCCGCACGGCGGAACGCGACAATCAGATTCCAAAAATCGCTTGAGAATATGCTCGCGCGTTAAACGGTTTCAAATCGTCGAGCCCTTCGCCAAGCCCAATCGCCATAATTGGGACTTTATATTTCCTCGTTAGAGGCATAATAGCTCCTCCTTTAGCCGTTCCGTCGAGTTTCGTAACAATAATCCCGTCAATTCCGATTTTGTTCAGAAATACGTCGACTTGGTTGTGGGCGGCTTGTCCGGTTAGACCGTCGAGAACGAGAATTGTTTTATGCGGCGCGGATTCGTCGAGTTTTTTTATCACGCGTTTTATTTTGGCCAGCTCGTCCAGCAGATCCGAGCGATTCTGCATCCGGCCGGCGGTGTCTATTAATATAACGTCGTTGTCGGCGGCGGACGATATCGCGTCGTAAACGAGTCCCGCAGCGTCGGCTTTTTCTTTCCCAGCGCGTATGTCGACCTGGATTTTTTCCGCCCAATATTTTAGCTGTTCTACGGCGGCCGCTCGGAATGTGTCTGCGGCGACAAGCAGCGGCCTATGTCCCGCGGTTTTAAAAATATTCGCGAGCTTCGCGACGGTAGTCGTTTTGCCGTTTCCGTTTACTCCGATTACTAAAATAATCTCCGGCCTGTGAGAAAAGTCGCGATTGAAAAAATCGCTTTCATAAGGCCTTAACGCCGCGTAAATCTCGTCCGCTAGGAATTGTTTTACCTCTAGATCCGTCGTTTCTTTTGAAAACTTCCGATCGGCGACTTTTTTCGCCAGCTCCGTCGCAGTCTCGACCCCAATGTCCGCCATAATAAGCGCGTCTTCAAGCTCCCGCGCGAAGTTTTCGTCGATTTTCTTTCCGGTTATAGAAACGGTTAGCTTTTCGGAGGTCTTCTGAAAAGCGGTTTTTATTTTATCTAAAAATCCCATTGTCTTTGTCCGAAGGAAAGATACTCAAAAACCGCTGAAATAGCAATAAGTAACGCTGCCGCCGAATCAATATGATATAGAAAGGGGTGTATTAAGGAGGAGTCATAGGAACGCTAGCGAAGCAGCAGGGAGTAGCAAATTCTGTAAAAAGCAAATTGCCATAGCGTTCTAAGGCGGCCGTAGTAGAAGTTTCCCGAGATTTAAGCAAGGCCCTTAGTCCAGAAGCAGGAGCATGGTGATGAGTGATAATTCTCGGCCTATTTGCTAGAAAACGCGCCGGCCAGCCATTGCAGAGGTCGGCAGGTGGTAGTCGACGAGTTTTGTTATAAAAGACATGTCGAAGTCTAGACAAATTATCAGGCAAACGGCATGCGCCGAGGGTGCGTTCATTTAAGCAGTCCTCAACGGTGCATGTTGCTAGAGCATTACAAGCTTGCAAATTTAAGCGTTTCTCTTCGCCACAGAATTCCAGTTTTGTTAAATTGGGCGGAGCAATAAGAGTAGCCGCGCCGCCGTTCGCTGAAAAGAACTCAATTTTATATAAATGAGCGAAATCAAGCCATTGAAGTCCTCTTAAAGGGATACCAAGAGGATGTTCTACCGTTACGAAACCTTGAGGGTCAATATGTCTAGTAATATGTCCAATACTGATATGAGTACATTGTACTTGAGCGGGAACGAATAAAATCTTAACTATAGAAGTTCTTTCGTTACCCGTAGTTGTATCGTAGGAATCGCATTCTAGTCTTGTTATTTGTGTCTCATATCGAAAATCCATCACAGGAACTAGTGCCGGCTGCGTTCCAAACGCTGCGTTTGATAATATTCCTCCAGTAAGCACTACAAATTTTAGCGTATTTTTCATTCTTATTTTTCCTATTTTTTATTTATATATAAAGATATACATTATTGCATAAATATACAATATATTTTTTAAGAAAAAATTTTTTCTTTATAGCGATTTATTTGTAAAATATAAAAAGATAGATCAAATCTTGTTTATGTCAATAATTTTTAATCGGTCGGCCGATTATAACGTTCTTGTCGACGGACTCGCAACGGAATAGATACTCCCTGCCCGCTTCGAGTTTTTGCGACGACTTTACCCGTAAAAACGAATTCGTTCTCGCGTTGACCTCGTCCTCGGCGACAGCGACCGCGTCTTTTCCGACTTGTTCCAACAATTTAGCCCGCAGAATCTCGTCGGATAGCTTTTTCAGCTCCTTCGCGCGATTCAATTTGACGCTCTTTTCGACCTGCGGCATGAGAGCGGCGGGGGTTCCAGGCCTTTTGGAATACGGGAATATATGGAGCAGAGAAAATTTCCCTTCCGTAAGCAATCTTTTCGTATTTTCAAACATCTCGTCGGTCTCGGTTGGAAATCCGACGATTATATCCGCGCCGAGAATCGCGTCCGGCCGAGCGCTCAGGATCTTTTCGTTCGTCTCTATGACTTGCTCCCGCGTATGCCGGCGGATCATGCGTTTCAGGATCGTATTGTCGCCAGATTGGACGCTCTCGTGTATATGCGGCAGCAATCTCTCTTCGGAACCGATTATTTTTATCAATTCGTCGTCGATATCCGCGGGATCGAGCGAAGAAAGCCCCAATCTCTTCAATTCGGGAACGTTTTTCAGCAGATATCTTATTATAAAGGCCAAATTTTTGGGCGGCGCAAGGTTCTGCCCGTAAGATGAAATATTAATTCCGGTCAGGACGATCTCTTTATATCCTTTCGCGAGCATTTCTCTCGCCTGGCTTGCGATTTCGTCTTCGTCGAAGCTGACGTTGGGGCCGCGAGTCAGACGCGTGACGCAGTACGAGCATTTGTGATCGCAGCCGTTCTGAATCTGCAAAAATCCGCGGATTTTCTCGAACTTACCGACTGGTTTGATCGGTTTGTTTGTCGCGTATTTTAGATACTCGGACTTTGAAAGCTTCGTTTTGTTCGAGATGATCCCGACGACTCCCTCCATTTTCAGGTAATAATCGGGACGCAGTTCCGAAGCGCAGCCGGTGAGGATGATTTTTACGTCGGGATTTTCGCCGCGCAGACGACGAATAGTCTGCCGGAGCTTCCTTTCAGCCTCCGCGGTAACGGCGCAGGTGTTTATCAGAGTATAATCGACAACGCCCAACTCTTCGGCGAAGCCTCGTATCAACTCCGCCTCGCGAGCGTTCAAACGACAACCGAAACTAATAACGGAGGGAAGACGCATATTCAGACTCGCATTTATATTGAGCGACAGTATAAGCCGCCCGGCGGTTTTTGCAATGCGGAGGCGGGATGAGGGAAACGAGGAGGTTAGGCGATGAGAGGGACGTGGCGCAACCGTAAAATGCGTGATCGAAAAGCAACAATGTGTAGGGAAAGTGGTGTAACCTATTGAAGTATTTTATTGAGATAAGAAGAGTGAGAATAATTGAAATTTCAATGTAAAAACTCGCTTAATAGTATATTTTGAGTTCAGGTTTTTAGATTTTTATTTGCAATTATGACTTGCATTACAAGGTGAAGTTGTATATTCATAATTTTGATTTTATATTTAGGAGTAAGAAAGGAAGATATGAAGAAAAGGGCTTTAAAATACATATGCGTTCGCACTATGTTATTTGCTGTTGCAAATGCGCTGTTCGTGTCTGCAACGCCGACATACTGTACCGATCAACCGACAACGGCAGAAAACAACGAAGGCGTGAATGACCGCGAAGGTACGGCTGCCCGTGACCCCAGCGGGTTGCACCTGGGTGTAGGTATAACAGCTGCCCAGGCTCGCCACAACGTATCGGAAGGGCTGACATTAGGCTGCTCGCGAGTAAACCTGCAACCAGCGACTACACCAACCGCATGGGTGGCTTCCGACGGTAGACACTACGGACTGCTTAACGACAACACAGCGAAGAAAACGTCCTGGGCTTGCAAAGGAACACTCGCTCTGACGGCGCTGCAAGTAAGCGGCAACTCCATAGCCGCCGGCTTGACGGTGGCTATCGACCTCGGAGGGAGAAACAAGACAAATCTGGACGTGGGACCATACGCGAAACTAGTGGCAAGCACAAGCCCCGTGGAACTGCACGCGCTAGGTCTCCTCGGCTACAACAGTAGCACGTACGGGCTGCCTTACCTGGCCGCCGGTTTCCTGCTCACCCGCACGGAACTCAAGGCTCGGGACCACTCAACGGAAGCTGGCCGCAGAACGTTGGCGTGCCCAGAAGCGGGAGTCGGATGGATGCGACCCCTAACGCGACGTTGGTCGGTCGACATAAAGGCTGTGCACACGTTCGGCTACAGCGTGCGACAGAACCTGAAAACTACCGTAGGACAGCTTGAGGAAACCTCTAGCTACAAACACCGGACGGGCGGCTACCGGGTCACAGCCACAGCGCTGTGGCGCTGCTTGTAGAAACGGACAGCAGGGTCGAGCACTTACGAAGAAACGGAACACAGACGAAAGGAGATACACTATGGTTAACTCATCGAGCCGCGGTGGACTGGCCGCGATAATGCTAAGCCTACTGGGAGCGGGCACAGTCACGGCCGCGGAGATGCAAGCTTTGCTAGCCGCGTCCACTAACCCGTTCCGAATAGGGGAAATAGACTTGGGACACAAAGAAGACCAGGGCCAGCAGGGCAAAACGGACCCGCAGACCATCGAAAACGAATACGCACGACTGCAAGCAGTCGCCGGTGCGAAACCGCCGGCAGAGCAAGCGGCCTGGCAAGCGTACGCCGCGAGGTACGACGCGCTCCGACAAGAACGCGCGATCGGAGGAGACGAACAAGGTCGGGCCGCCCTGGTCGAAGCGAACGCGCAGGCGCTCAAGCTAACCCAACCGCCCAGCCCGGAAGTTCTGGAAGCCCTGAGTCGAGCCGGAGCGACGGAGAGACGAAAAGGACAGCCACAAAAGAGGGGACAAGGCACCTTCGACACATACTGAAGGCAATAAAACGTTCGTAACGACTAAACAACATAACGGAAAGGAAACAAAAAATGAACACAGAATCCAAAACTACCCTGGCGTACGCCGCGCTGATTGCGCTGGGCATCTCCACAGCTGAAACCGCCCAGGCCGGAGCCCTCACGAGGGCTGCTCTGCTCGCGGTCAAAGACCGATACGGCGGGGCGACCGCGGGTTTCGTCGTGAGGGCGGCCGGGCCGAAGCAGGGTGCTAAGGAACATACGGTCTCGTCTATCTTCGCGTTTAGGAAAATAGTCGAAATAGGCTCGCTTGTGCAATACAACGACTGGACGCCTCAGGAGAGACTAGACCAATTCCTGAATACACAACGTGGACCAATCAAGGACACGGAGGCCGGATTGACGGCGGGACACCCTCTTCCAGCAGCCAAACACGCCATAGGCTACCAACTAACGCACCGCCTGGGCGATATGAGCCGCTGGCCTGAAGTCCGAGAGCTGCTGCTCAGTTACTTCTCCTTGCCTAGAGGACTTAAGACGACGGAGCAACGAACGTTCATGAACGCCACCGAACTGATGGTAGCTGAAGTGCTGCGCCACGACGCAACAGACCCTGATCAACAAGCAGTCATAGACGCAGCGGTGGCGGCTTTCGACGCGATACCAAAGACCGTGTCGACAGCGCCGAGCGGAACGGCGACGCTGGTGAGAGGTGCGGGCGGCATAACTCACTGGTAGGTTACAGGTAACTCTTACCACAGAAAATCTGGCTCGTCGACCTGGAACCAAGATGCCCTAGAGAGGCAGGCCGCAACCGGGTCGACTCGCGAGATAAGACTAGGCGAAAATCAAAAGCGCTGAATAAGAATGCGGGTAAAACGGAACTGCACATAAAATAAAAGGAGCTACCCACATGCGAACAACTAGCACTCACGTACCGTTTCTTATCTGGTTAACACTATCAGGTGCGTTACCGTTCCACGACTACGCTGCGGCCGCCATACGACACCACTCCGCCCACCGCGGCCTGAACACAGACGGTCCTGTACTACGCCAGTTCATTTGTCGACTAGCAGAACGTACGCTAGACGCCTGGATACCTCAAACACCAGCTGACGCTGAATACTGGCGACTAGGACAAAGTGTGCGGCCAAGGCCCGACGACTACGGATCAATCGACGGACTTGAAGCCTTATTCAAAAAAAGGAAATCATTGGGCAACGCGATAAGAATGTACGATAACAACATGGGACTAGACGGACAGGCCCAGACAACCTTCAAAGATCTATGTGAGCTTCTGGGAACTCGCCCCACCTCAAAATCAGCTAAACCACTATTCAGAAAACTGGAGACACTCCTGATGGCCGGAGCGGACCACCAGCTTGAATCAACGCACCCAGACGCCGCCGACAACGGGGCAGAAACCCCGACACCATGGACCACAAATACACTTGTGCAGACAGAGCCTGAAAACCAAAACGCTGTCGTGCGACTTACCGGTGGCCCACAGCCGATCGGCCTGCCAACACTCCCACACGAAACAGCGCGCACCCAGCTCACCCGACTGATCGGAAAACTGTGGCCCTTAGAAGAAACGCTATGGAAAAGCACACACTGCCGACACTCCGCTTCGCTCATAAAGTTGCTACCGACCCTGCAAACCAAATCCGGAGTCCTGGCTCGCGCTATCTACAGCGAAAATTATGAGGATGAACTGGACGCCCGCTGGCTCAGATCGGCCTACGAAGATCTGATCACCTACATACAAGGCCTGATAAGCATGAAAATAGAAATCGAGGAATACTTAGTGTACAGAACCGGAGTCAACCTTACTCGCCTCGGGCACCTGCACAGCGTATGCGACCACCTAAAAGGCCTCGTGCACCTGCACTCCAAAGCTCTGCCCAGGAACATCCTAAAACTGATCGAGACTACAGCGGAACACGACGGGAAACTGGTCGATCACTGGAGCCTGATTTTAGACACATCATGCGACTCGATAGCAGCTATGGATATGGCGGTGCGCCTGCCAAGACTGTCGCCTACGGCACAACGGTTGGTCCAATGCCCGTGCATGCCCGACCTGTCGCCTGACATGAGGCTGGCGCTACAAGGATCTCACTTGCCGGCTCTGCTGATGGAAGCCAGGCCGTTACAAAGCCCGCGTAGGAAAAGATAATAGCAATACACAAACTACGCAGTGCAGACACAAACTTGAAACGCCCTGTCCGCGCCCTATCAGCCATCTCGCTCCTGGTAGGGTCCTTCTTCGCTTCCTCTGACAGCTTGAACGCCAGCTCCTTGACACTTATCATATTGTCTGGGTTGCCTATGTTGAAGATCCTCTTATCGGCTTTGTCTTCGTTTTCGAGAATCTTCATAGGCTCGTCGATTCCCTCGGAAATAGGCGTGAAGCAGCGGATTTGGTCGCTGCCGGCCGCCTCGAATTGAGCGCTTCCCGGACTTTGATCCGCTGTCGCGCGCGTCCAACATCGCTGAAAGACGACTCTCTCTCGTCATCTCAGAACAAAGCAAAGGATCCATACGGCGAAGAAGTCTGAAAATCGCTTGGATCCTTCGTTGGACTTCGGGCTAGCTCCCCAAAAAATAACGAACACAGAAGAATCCTAGCGATCCAGCAAACCTAGTCCGTCGGATATAGGTTCAAACGCTTCAATCTCTTTTTCGGACATTTTTTCATAACGCGAATTCTTTTCGACTTTCGCAAGGAATATTTCTATTAGTCCAACAAATGCATTTAGTCCGACAAATGCGTTAGCTTCCGCTTTTACAAATCTAACGAACGAGGCTCGAGGGCTTGCGGACGCGAGATTTGGGTAGCTTTTATTGCTCGAAAGGGACGCGACGAGCAGCGGTTTTTTTATACCGGCGCGTTCGCGGGTTTTTTCTGAAAAAACTGGATGCAGCAAAACGCAGCTCTCAAAACTCTCATGATCTTTCAGAAAAGCGTCAAACGCCGCGGGGCTGTCCGCTCCGGCAGCGATAACGTTGACCTTTCCAGGTTCGGCGATTTTATTTTCAAAACACCAATCTATCGCGTTATATACGTCCGATATTTTAAGAGAAGAACCTTTTGAATTTGGACAATTAAAACGCAAAACGGCGTATCCTCTGTTAGCGAGCAGTTGCGCGATGGAATGAAATTTCCAACCGCCATTTTTCGCGGAAGCCATTAAAACTAAAGGAGACTTGACCGAATGACCGGCGTTTTTGGTTAAATATCCGCGGATAAACGAGCCTTTTTTCGTTGGGATTTTCACGCAACGCGTCGGACGCGTCTTTTCTTCGGAAAAAGAAAATGCTGCCGTTACGCGCTTTGCTCGTTCGTTTCTAACGTCGAAGACGTAATATTCATCTGGACGGCGGGGATTATGAACGACTATAAGCCACAAATTTCCGCCCTTCGTCAAGTTTATTGGCGACCAATCGGAATCTTTAAACAATTCGTTCAAACGCTTAACCAAAGGCTTGGCGGCGTCGCTTAAAGGGACGTTATCTATTCTGCCTTCAACGATCGTAGCGATAAGCGGTTTTTTGTCCGCGTCCAAAAATATCCGACAATCCTTTAAATCTGAAACATTCGATATCTCTATCTTGCGCCGCGAGCCGCTTTTTAAATCCGAAGACGTTATCGTCGCCCGTCCGTTTTCGCCAACGCTTAACTTATGATAATGATCCTCGGTCGCAGAGAGGTATTTTTCTCGATCTAATTCTATATGATCTATTAATTTTTCATCTCCTGTTCCGTCGACGGCAAAAACGTCCGCTTCTTGGCGAGAGGCGTTTTTATAATACAATCTTAGCGTTAAATTATTGTCGAAAAACGCGATCAGCGGAGCGTCGTCTCTTTTAATTAGCTCGCGACGGCCGGTCGACAAATCGATTTTATGCAAAAAATACTCCTTGCCGTCGCTTGAACTTGCGATAATTTTGCCCCTTCCGACAGCCGTTATCGCAATGGACTTTGCGTCGCTTATCGGAGATAGATTTTTTCGTTCTTTTGATTCTAGATCAATCTTTGTTAAATGAGCTACGCCTCTTTCGAGGTCGCGACGAACGTAGACGATATCGTCTGAGCTTGCGAATCGCGCTTCTTCAATAAGCGCGCCGTCGTTAATAAGACGAAACGAATCTTCTTCGGCGATAGAAATTATTTTAACGCCTTTAAGACTGTTTGTTTTCGTAACGCACGCGACTTTATCTCCGGTCGGACTAATAAACGCCTCGGTAATCGCGCCTTCGGGAAAGAATTCTTTTCTAGGAATAAGAGGCTCTTCAACCTTATCATGGTCGCGACGAGGTTCTTTGCGGCGGTTGTTTTCGTCGTCTTCATACATTTCGTGTTTTTTGTGTCTTTCGCGATCTTCGCGTCGCTTTTCTTCTTGCTCGTTTTTCTTCTCTTCTTTATCAAACGCGTTAAAAACTTTGGATATTAGTTTATCAAACAAATCCGTCTCCGCTCTTAGTTGAAAAGCCGCGCTCAAGCAGAATAAAAGACAAAATAGCCGCGCCACCGTTACCTCTCCGCATATTTTTGCCGTTATTTTAAATTATAAGAACTAATTTTTCGTTAATTTTTGCAAAAATAACGCGCGATTTAACATTGAAATTATAGCTGCTGCGCTAAAAAACGAAACGGCGCGTATTTTTGTCATTCTTGCAAGCGAAGCAATATGATAAAGGCTAACAATCGTTCGTTCCCTTTCCCATCTAGCTCCACGGACGTTTCTTAGCCGCGGTAGAGACGCATTCGCGAGAAGGAATATATATCGTTTTCGCGAAGTCGCAGTTTTCGTCTAGAAAAACGGCGTCTAGGGCGTTTTCGTCGTCGGTGAGCGTTACTTTTCGGCCTTTTATTCTTGCTTCATAGGTATTGTCGTCGATTTTTGAGATATATTTTTTACAGATTCTGGAATTGAATCTTTTACCCTTTTCAAAACCAATGGATCGCGCCCAAGCCGCGGTCGTCGAGCGGAAGTGGCCGAGATGGCTGAAACATGCGGCCTCAGGGGTTTTTATACCGATCGTTTTCGCGTAGGGAGAGATAAAAATGTCCGGCGTTGGATTAAAATAGTAATAGAACAATCCCGCGATTATTCCGACGATTCCTAAAAAACGAACTCTATGTTGAATTAACGTCAGCGTGAGTCCCGAAAAAATGAAAATCGCCATGTTCGTCGAAGTTGGAGCGCGCATCACAAAGTACGATCCAGGCAGTTGAGCCGACAGCTCGGCGATTTTCATTAGCGCTTTTACTCCGAACCCCATTAAAACAATAAACGGCTGCGAAAATCCAAAAGGAATCAGAAACAACGCGACCGCCGCCGCCGGCATAACTAAAAACGACGTCAAAGGGATGGAAATCACGTTTGCGGGAACGCTGTTTAGCGTCAACTGGTTGAACGCGCTCACCGAAAATATCGTCGTAGTCGCCGAAGCGACGGCGGTTGTCGCGACAACGTCGAACAACGTTTTGAAAAATCCTGAAAAATTCCAAGTTCGTTCGTAAAGAGCGACGATAGCGATCACCGCTCCGAACGACATCTGAAAACTTGGAAACATAATAACTTCCGGCGAACAGGTCATTATAGTCGTCGCGGCGAGAGCCACGGATCGCATCGTCAACGCGCCTTTGTCTATCAAAATCGCGAGCATTAAGATCGTATGCATAATAAACGCTCGAACGGACGGCACGGATTTTCCCGAAATATGCAGATAGCACAAAACCGCGATCCAAGAGACTACGGCCGCGATCTTTTTCACGTCGTAAAACATGGAAATTCGCGGAACGCAGCATAAAAGAATCCTAGAAAGCCAAAAGATGAAAAATCCGATTATCCCCATGTGAAGACCGGAGATCGCGAGCAAATGCGCTATGCCGGAATTCGCGAAATTTTGACGGATTTCTTTAGAAACGCCGGCTGTGTTGCCTGTGACAAGAGCTTTCGCCACGCCCGCGGTCTCCTGCGGAAGATATTCTTCGATTTTTTTGTCTATATAATGACGCAGCCGCTCTACGAACAACCGCGTCGTTCGCTTGGGCAATCTAAGAACTTTTGGTTTCCAGATCACGAACCCGCGACCGCTTATTCCTTTGAAATACTGCTGTTTTTTAAAATCGTAAGCGTTTGGAAAAGCCTGCGGCGACGCGGGAGATAAAACCGCTCTGAATAAAATTCTCGATCCAGGAACGTAATCGTCTTTATGCCGCGTAGCCTTTTTCCCTCGCCAGGTAAGACGCAGCTTGTTTAAATCAGGATATTTTCGACTCTCTACGTCGTCGACGATAAATTTCAGTCCCTTTTCGGTTTTCTCGCAGGATTCCAATGTCGCGACTAACGAAATCGGCTCGTCGTCTTTTTCGGAAAGCATAAATGTGTTCGCAATCTGCGTTCGCAATTGAGAAACGAAGAAGCCGAACGCGATCGTTAGCAGGACGCGGGAGAGGAGTTTCAAAGAAGCGAAGCGACGAAGCGCGTCGGAAAAACAACGGCCGTTTATCGCCGGATTGCCGCGTCGGACTCCGTCCTTCTCGCAATAACGTAATAAAACTAAACTCAAACCCAGCGCCGCGGCTAAAATTGCCGCTCCGAGCCAGAAACTCGGCTCGTTATCCAAGGAGAAATAAATAGTTATACCTATCCCGATTCCAACCGGTATAAAATTCGGCGCGCGGCGTTTTTCACTCTCGCAGAAATCGTCTAAGAAAACTTTAAACTTATTCATCCGCATTTACTCTCAAACGCTTAGCGTATAAAATACGCCGCGTCGCTTTATGAAGAGTAAATAATGAACGTCGTAACGCGTTTTGCTCCGTCTCCGACCGGATTTTTGCATATCGGCGGAGCGAGAACGGCGCTTTTTAATTGGCTATTGGCTCGCCATTGCGGCGGAAAATTCCTTCTGCGTATCGAAGACACCGATCGCGAAAGATCGACGCAAGAAGCTGTCGACGCAATTTTTAACGGATTAAAATGGCTCGGAATAGATTGGGACGACGAGCCGGTTTTTCAATTCTCTAAAATCAAAAGGCACGTCGAGTTAGCCGAGAATTTGGTAAAAGAAGGCAAGGCTTACTATTGTTATTGCGCGCCGGAAGAACTCGAAGCAATGCGAGAAGAAGCCAAGGCGAAAGGATTATCGCCGAAATACGACGGCAGATGGCGAGATCGCGATCCAAAAGACGCTCCGGTTGGAGTAAAACCCGTCATACGTCTGAAAGCTCCGCGAACGGGCGAAACGACGCTGCATGATATCGTTCAGGGCGACGTAATCGTCTCGAACGATCAATTGGACGATATGATCTTAGTTCGCAGCAACGGCGCGCCTACTTTTATGCTGTCGGTTGTCGTCGACGATCACGACATGGGCGTAACCTGCGTTATACGCGGCGACGATCATCTGACAAACACCTTCAGGCACATGCAAATATTCGAAGCATTTGGCTGGGATATTCCGCAGTACGGGCACGTTCCGCTAATTCACGGTCCCGACGGCGCTAAGTTATCCAAACGCCATGGAGCGTTGGGAATTGAAGCTTATCGCGATATGGGATACCTGCCGGAAGCGATTTGTAATTGTCTGCTGCGTCTCGGATGGTCTCACGGAGACGACGAGATTATATCGCGAGAGCAGGCGATCGAATGGTTTACGACGGATAATCTAGGAAAGTCCGCGTCGCGATTAGATTTTGCGAAGCTATTAAATCTCAACGGGCATTATATGCGGATAGCCGACGACGAGCGTTTGTTGGAAGAGCTGTTGCGAATAACGGGCGACGTTTCGGAAGAAAAACGCGCTCGCCTTCTAAGAGGAATGAACGGGCTAAAGCAACGATCGAAGACAATGCTAGAGTTGCGAGACCTCGCGTCTATTTATACGAGCGAGTTTGTCGCGCCGAAGCTAGATTTTGATTGTAAAGACATTTTACGTAAGGCGTTATTTAAGCTAGAATCCATCGAAAATTGGACGGAGGAAAGCTTGGAAAAACAATTGAGAGAATTTTCCGCGGAATCGAACGTTTCGTTTGGAAAGATCGCTCAAGCGTTGAGAAACGTTCTAGCCGGAAGGAAAATTACTCCAAGCGTATTTGATATGACGGTTTCTTTCGGAAAAGAAGAAAGCCTGAATAGAGTTAAGTTATCGTTGATAGTATAAGGAATTAATTTGTGAAAAAATATGTTTTGTCTTTAGCGACGTTAATAGTTTTTTACGCGCAGGCGGAGATTAGCGAAAAGTCCTCCGATGATAACGCGAACGTCGCGGCGGCGGAAAAATCTAATAACGCAGAGAAATCGAAAGACGCTCGCGATGAAGCTTCCCAAAATAGCGATGAATCCGAAGCTTCGTCTTTCGAAGAAGCGGCCGTCGCGGCGTACAACGGCAATAACAAATGGAAAGCCCAACAGACTGAAAAGAAAATAGCTGAAGAAGAATTAACTCAATCAAAAATGTTATTTCTGCCGAGCGTTAACGGAAAAATATCGAGCTCTAGAAGCGGAGGCGAGTCCGTGGAGGATAAACAAGAGCCTCAGTATGATAATAATGGTAGTTTTAAAGGATATGGTAGAAGATTATATCGAGGCGGTTCTCCTAAATCGACTACTACAAGGATGGATCTAGAAATAGATCAGAATTTATTTAATGGTTTTTCTACCGTAAATACCGTAAAAGCTAAGGATTTCGCCAATAAAGCGGCTCATCATAAATTAAAATCCGAGGAACAAGAACTACTTAACAGCATAGTAGAAACGTGCGCGAACGTTTGGGCTAAGCGTCGCATAGTCTTTGCTACTAAAGCGGAAGAGGAAAATCTAAAGAAATATGTCGACGCTTTAGACAGTATGTTAGAAGCCGGCGTTAGCACTCAAGCGGACGTAGCCGCGGCAAACGCAAGCTATCAGAATGCCGTTCACGATAGAGTGCAAGCGGAGTCGGAACTTTTGGCTTCCGAAGCGGAGTTTGAAACATTGACCGGTTTAAAAGCCGGCGAAAATATGCAATTGCCTAATATAAACGCCTCGCTTCCTGAAAGTTTGGATAAATTGGTAGCTCTAGCTATGTCCGTAAACCATCAACTCAGGCATTCCAAATTAAAAGCTCGATCGGCAGATCATGAATTAGCCGCGGCAAAGGGAAAATTATCTCCTAAGCTTGATTTTAAAGTAAGCGTAGGAAAGGATTTAAGTAAAAGCGCTTATAATGACTCCTATCCAGAAGAGAATCGATCATTCAATAGCGCTAAGAACAATTATGTCGCGACTTTAGAAGCTACAATTCCTATATTTGAAAACAGTCCATACCAAGGAAACTCTTATTCATCTATCGCGATAGCGAATCAGAGAGCTTTGCAAGCAAAATTTGCGTCTGAAGACTCGTTGCGGCAAATTAAAAAAGAATGCATTGTAAATTGGAACAAATATGTTTCCGCAAAATCTAAGATAGTAGCCAGCCTTTCGGCGGTAAAAAGCGGCGAGATAAAGTCGCTTAATAATCTTGAGGAAATAGAGATAGGGACGAAATCTATCACGGACATCGTCAACGACGAGGAAAGATTAAAAGACGCTCGCATAAATTATGCAAAAGCCATGGCGGAAAAAATAACTTCGGCGGCCAAGATTTTGGAACTGTGCGGAAAACTTGACTTGAGGTCGTTATTGTCCAAGAATAGCTGACTAAGGAATAAATATGGCGGATAAAAACGAAATGTCCCTGGAAGACGTGTTATCGTCGATCAGAAAAATGGTGATAGACGACGAACCTCCGGTTCTGGATCTTACCGACATGGTTAAGCCGGACGGGACTATCGTAAAAGTAAAAGCGTCGGATTCTTCCAACAATCAAGATATGGGAGCTTTCTTGAAATTAGCTCAAAAGAACGCCGAGTCTATGTCCGATTTTAAACGCAAGGAAGAAAACGAGGAGCAAACGCAACAGAAGACGGCGGATTCGGACGTCTCGACGCGAGTAGTCGTTTCCTGCGACGTAAAAAACGACGCGTCAAATCAAAAACAAGAGAAAAGCGAAGCAATTTTAGAATTATTGAAAGAAATAGCGATTCCCTTAATCGATAAGTGGATAGAAGACAATCTGCCTAATCTTGCTAAGAAAGCTATGGAAAATAAGCTTCGCGAATGGGCAAAAAGGTTTCCAGTTGAATAAAATATTCTCGTTTTTAAAACGATTCGCAGTTTTATTTTGTTTATTATTCGCTCTTTGTTCCGAAGCTAAATATAACGTAGTCGTTTTTACGTTGAAGAACGGCCTAAAAGTAATTTGTATTGAGAAAAAAACTTCCCCGATTATTTTCTTTTCAATTTGGTATAACTGCGGGGGGAAAAACGACGCGATTTCAAAATCCGGCGTAGCTCATTATCTAGAGCATATGGCTTTTTGTCTAGATAAAATGGAGTTCACTAATTTTCTAGAAGATATCGGGGCGCGCAATAATGCCTTTACCCATATTAATACTATCTGTTTTCACGAGACTATTCCAAAAGAACATATTGAAACCGTATTTTTTCACGAATCTAAGCGTATGAAAACGATAAGTTTCGATAAAAAAGTGTTTTTGTCGGAAAAAGGAGCTATTCTTGAAGAACGAAGCATGAGGTATGACAACGACCCCGACGGAGCGGCGCAAGAAGCGTTTCTATCAAATGTCTTCAATAGAGAAATCGGCGGGATAGGAGTTATAGGATGGAGGCATGAAATAGAATCTATCCAACCGAGGGATTTGCAAGATTTTCATGACAAATGGTTTGCTCCAAACAACGCTACAATCGTCATAGCCGGAGATTTTGACTTAGAACAAATAAAAACGCTTATTGAAAAATATTTTGGATCGATCCCTTCTAAGCGGATTCCAAAGAAAACTGAAAAAAATTCTCGAGCGGATCGCTTTAAAGAAGTAAAATACGGCTCTCCAAAAAATGGGTCGACCTCGTCTGTTAAATACTTATATCGAACGCCGTTCTCGTCAAAAGAAAATTTGAGAAAGTCTATAGCTCTTGAAGTCGCGGTTAGGACAATGAATCAGCCGGCTTTCTTTATAAAGAAAACCTTAAAGGACGTTTTAAATAACGCTACGAGCGTTTCGTTTATATATATCGATAGATTACTCGAACGCGATTTTATTTTGCTAGAAATCTCTGCTCGATCGATCGACGATTTAAGAATTTGCGAAAACATGCTGCCGTCTTTAATAAACAAACTCGTAAAAGTCGGAGTTTCCGAAAAGGAATTAGAAGACGTAAAACGAAAGTATCTTATCGAACTAGCGTATAAAAAAGACGACATTGAGGATATGTCTTATTATTTTGGCTGGCTGCTGATATGCGGATATTCGATCAAGGAAATACAATTGATCGACGATATGGTTCAATCGATTACCAAAAAAGAGTGCGACGATCTTATAAAAGAAGTTTTTTCTCAAAAACCGTTCGCCGTTTTGAGAGTCGAGCCGAAAGGATACGATCGTGAGTAGAGTTGATTATCGCAATAACGACAAACGCCGCGCTTGCGTCGCGTCAATCATTTTAACTTTGCTTGTCTGTTTCAGCGCTTACTGCGACGAAAAACCCGAAAAAGAGAGCGCTTCTAAAATCTCGCAAGAAAAAGACGAAAAAAAGTCGGAGCCAACAGAACTCGTCAGTCCGCGCGGCATAAAATTTTGGCATATGAAAGACGAAAGCGCTCCTCTCGTTCACGTTCGAATAGCTTTTAAACACGCCGGTTCCGCATGCCAGAAACAAGAGAAAGCCGGAGTCCCCTTTTTCTATTCAATCGCGGTTTTCTGCGGCTGCGGAAAATATTCTAAGACGCAGTTCGCAAAAGAATGTTCCAACTTAGCTTCAAGAATATCGTGCGAGGCGGGTTTTGATAATATACGTTTTTCAATGACCGCTCCGAAGATAGTTTTGGATAAAACTGTCGATCTATTCAACGCGTCGCTTACTTCTCCAAACTTTGAAGAGGATAAAGTCAAAATAATACAGAACGACGTCGCGTATTCTATGCAAAATTACGCGGCTGAACCGTTTCAAGTCGCTTTTTCCTCGATAATTCCCTCGATAATTTTCGGATCTCATCCATATAGAAACGGCAAGCTCGGTTCGCCGGAAAATTTTTTAAAACTATCTACAAACGATTTAAGAAACTATAAGGAAAAATTTTTAACGACAAGCAGAGCGGAAGTTTGCATATTTGGAGACGTCTCGGAAGACGAGGCTAAATCTTTAATCGACAGAATTTTTACAAACATACCGACCGGAGAGTCGGTTAAAATCTCCGAGCAATATGTTTCTCCAACGTTAAATCCCGAGATCAGAAAATATTATGCCGAAGGCCAACAAAGCTCCATTTTTTTCATCTTAAAAACCGAACGTCCGCTGTCGAAAAAGAGATACGCCGCCGAGATTCTTTATAGAATACTTGGAGAAGGCTATAACTTTAAGGGATTAATTCTCTCTAAACTTAGAACGGAAAACGGATTAGTCTATGGCGGCGGAATTACAAGCGTAGATTTAGAACATTCCAGCTATATGTTTGGAATATTGCAAACCGACAATTCAAAAGTTCAAGCTGCGATTGACTTATTAAAAAAAATTATTAAAGATTTAAAAGTAAATGGTATAAATGAGAAAGAATTGCAATTTGCTAAAAACAATATAAAAGGAAATCTTATGGTAAGATTAAGAACTTCCGACGATCTTTGTTCTTTTTATTTTCGTAAAAAGCTTCAAGGATTTGGCGCAAACGCTTTGGAAGACGAGATTAAAAAAATCGATAGCGTTAAATTAGAAGAAGTCAACGCGTTCGCTCGCAAAACTCTAAATGAAAATACGCTGTTTATCGTAATAGGAGGAGAAAAAACCTCATGATAAAACGAATAGCGTTTCTATTTTCATTGACGTTTTTCCAAACGTCTTTTTGCGAACTAAAAGTGGAAAAATACGACCTAGGAAACGGCGTAGACATAGTTTTGCACGAAGATTTTAAATCGTCGACCGTCGTCGTAGGCGTGATTTTTCACGTTGGACTTTTCGACGTTCCCTTCTCAAAACGAGGGGTTTTTGATTTTATCGGCGAAGATTTTATTAGCAAAGAAGCGTATGAAAAATTAGCCGACCTAGGAATATCTTGCTCGATCGTCGTCACCGGAAGATATACGGAAGTTCGCGCTCAAATGCGGCCGGAATATGTAAAGAATTTTTTCAAAATTATTTTCGAAAACAAATTTTCGCCTACAAATTTTGA
>JAISHN010000089.1 GCA_031262635.1 Holosporaceae bacterium | reverse complement strand
ATCTGCATAACCTGCTCTTGGTAGACCATCACGCCGTAAGTCTCTTCAAGAATCGGTTTGAGTTTTTCATGCAGATATGCGATCGGCTCTATTCCATGTTTGCAGGCGATGTATTTTGGAATGTCGTCCATCGGACCTGGACGATATAACGCCACCAGAGCGATAAGATCCTCGACTCTGTCGGGTCTCATCTTTTTCAAAACGTCCCGCATTCCGCCGCTTTCTATTTGGAACACGCCGACGCAATTCACTTTTTTGAGAAGATCGAACGTTTTCTTATCGTCCAGCGGAATTTCCTGCGCGGTTAAATTAATTCCTTCGTTTTTTATAAGATCCAACGCTTTTTGGATGACGGTCAGCGTTTTTAATCCAAGGAAATCGAATTTTATCAGACTGGCGCTTTCGATGTGCTTCATCGAAAACTGCGTTACAGGCATCGTTGATTTCGCGTCTTTATAAAGCGGGACTATATCCTGCAGATTTTGGTCGGAAATGACTACGCCGGCCGCATGAACTCCAGGATGACGGTAGAGACCTTCAAGCTTTTGCGCGATCTCGACAAGAGTTTTGACCTGCGGATCGTTGTTTATTAAATCTCGCAACGCCGGTTCGGAATCGATCGCGTCTTGAAGCGTCGGAGGATTGGCAGGATTAAACGGGATCATTTTGGCGATTCTGTCGACAAAATTGTATGGCATCGCCAACACTCGCCCTACGTCTCTTATTACCGCTTTCGCTTGCAGTTTTCCGAACGTGATGATTTGAGCGACCGATTGATAACCGTATTTTCGCTGAACGTATGAAATTACTTCGTCTCGTCTTTCCTGACAGAAATCTACGTCGAAGTCCGGCATGGAGACTCGATCGGGGTTTAAGAATCTTTCGAAGAATAGTTTAAATCTGATCGGATCTATGTCCGTGATTTTTATAGCCCACGCGACGATCGATCCGGCTCCCGAGCCTCTTCCAGGGCCGACGGGAATATTCTGCGACTTCGCCCAGTTTACATAGTCGGAGACTATTAAGAAGTATCCGCTAAAACCCATTTTCTTGATCATATTCAACTCGTACTCGAGTCTCTCAATATATTCGGCTCTTATCTCGGCGTAGTTTTCTTTGTCTTTAAATTTTTCTAATTTTTCTTCCAAACCTTTATGCGCGATATTCCATAATTCGTCGTCCTGACTTTTTCCGCTTTCGGGTTTGAATATCGGCAGTCTAGGTTTCTGGACTTCTAGCATAAACGCGCAACGGCGAGCGACGTTTAAAGTATTCTCGATCGCTTCCGGCAAGTCGTCGAACAACGAGGTCATCTTTTCCGGCGTTTTAAAATAAAACTCCGGCGAGGACGTTTCTCTCTCGGAATCGTATATCGTTCGTCCCTGGTTTACGCATATCAACGCGTCGTGAGCGCTAAAGTCCTCGGAATGCGAAAAACAAACGTTGTTTGTCGCTAGCAACGGCAGATTGAGATCATACGCCAAAGAAATCGCGTTTTCTTCTATTCGATTTTCGAATTCGTTGTTATGACGCGACAGTTCTACGTATAGTCTTCCGTTAAAATGTTCACTCAGAAAATTGAGATACTCTTTCGCGCCGTTTAAGTCGTTTTCCAACAATAACGCGCCGAGCGATCCGTAAATTCCGCCGGTCGCCAGCAGCAAATCGTCCGAGTATTGCGATAACAAATCCAGCGAAACTTCAGGTCGATTTTCAGAAGACGGCGACAGGTACGCGTTAGAAACTAATTGAATTAAATTGTGATATCCGTTTTTATTTTTCGCGTATAATAATACGCTAGTCGGACGATTAAGTTCTTTCACATGCTTGACGTTCAGCTGGCACGCGATTATCGGCTGGATTCCGTGATCGGCGCATTTTATGGAAAACTCTATCGCTCCAAAAAGGTTGTTTGTATCCGTAACGGCGACGGCCGGCATTTTATTTTCTTCGCAGAGCTTGATCAGCTTCTCAATTTTTATAGCGCCTTCCGCGAGGGAATAAGCGGAATGAAGACGCAGATGTATGAAATTCGCCGTCATTGCTTCAATAGCTTCCCTTCGGAGATTAAGAACTTTATATCCGTCTTTGCGGCGAGTTCGTAGTTATGCGTAGCCATAATCACGGACATGTTTGTTTTTCGTATAATTCGCGTTAAGTCTTCGAATACTAAAGCCGCGGTTTCGGGATCAAGATTGCCGGTCGGCTCGTCCGCCAAAAGCAAAATTGGATTGTTCGCCAACGCTCTCGCGATCGCGACTCGCTGCTTCTGCCCGCCGGAAAGTTCCGATGGAAACGCTTTTAGTTTGTCTCGTAAATTTAAATCGCGCAGCAATTCTTCCGCTCGCTCTCTAGCGTCTTTCTTCGCCGCGCCTTTAATTAGCTGCGGCAGCATGACGTTTTCGATCGCTGAAAATTCTTGCAACAAATGATGATATTGATAAACGAAGCCAATTTTTGAAAGCCTAGCGGCCGTTTTTTCGTTGTCGGACATTCTCGAAACGTTTTTGTCCTGAATATATATCGTTCCGCTCGTTTGTTTATCCAAAAGTCCCGCGATATGCAGCAGCGTCGACTTTCCCGATCCCGACGGTCCCAGCAATGCGATAAACTTGCCTTTTTCCGCCGATAAAGACGCGTCCTTTAATACGAAAGCGCCGTTTTTATCGTAACGCTTGCTTACGTTTTCTAGAGAAATAACGGTTTGATTCGATTCAGGCATAATTTAAGCGTCTTTCTTAGCGATTTGAAGTTTTCCACAACGTTTACCATTTTTAAGTGAGGAGTCAAGGGGAAAATAGCTAGCCATGTCGCCGAGAATTTCTTGAAAATATTCCGGCGGTTCGGCTGTTATTTCTATTCCTAAGCCTTCAATGAAAACTCTATAAGCGTGTAAGAATAATTCTTTATGACGACAGTTTTTATTGTATTTTTTATCGCCCAAAATCGGAGCGTTTAAAACTTCCGCGCAATGAACTCGCAATTGATGTTTACGTCCGGTGGATGGTTTTAATTCCAACAACGTCGCGTTTTCGTCGATTGTTTTTAACGGTTTGTAGGCGGTGATCGCTCTTTGGCCAGATTCGGCGATCCTTGTTTTTTCTTCGTTTCCAATAAAGGATTTCTCAAGAAAACCATCTACTATTCCAGGTTTTGTAATTTTTCCTTCGACGACGGCGAGATAGGTTTTCTTTATTTTATTTTCTCGAAACAGCGTCGTTAGTTTTCTCGCGAAATTTTGATTTTTGGCGATCAGCAAAACGCCGGAAGTGTCTTTGTCCAAACGGTGCGTCAAGTAACATTTGCAGTCTGGACGCGCTTTTATAAAAGTCTCGACGCAGACTGAAACTTTTGTTCCTAATTGAACGGCGAGCTTCGACGGTTTGTTTATAGCGAAGAAATTTTCGTCTTCGTAGATTATCGTTGAACGGAGTTTTTCGAAGAGCTTCTTTTGAGTTTCTTTATTATGACGAGAACCAGATTCGACGCGATTCAGCGAGAGCGAACGATCATTATCTCCTATAACCGCCGCTTCATTTTTATGATCAAGATTCGCGAAAATTTTTACGACGTCTCCCTCGCGCAATCTATCGGACGCGAAAATTCTTTTTCCGTTCGCTTTGACTTTTCGAAGACGAAATAGTTTTTGCAAAAATACGTATCCGACGTTTGGCACGACGTTTTTTATTATTTTATCCGCTCGGCAACCGTCTTCGTCGGGCGTTACGATATGCTCCATGTTTCTTTTCAGCTTTTGTTCTTATTTATAGCAGACTCTAAACGAAGGAGCGAAAATATTTCATTTGCGTTTTAGAAAATCTTCTATCTTGCGTTTTTTATCGGCGGTTGAGAACAGCGACCGAAACATAAGCCTCTCGCTTCGCATTCCTTGAATTAATCCGACGTTCTGCGACAGGCGGATCGCCTCTTTGATCATACGCAAGCTTGAAGGCGATTTTCTCGCGATTTTTTGAGCGAACTCGCGGGCTGTCGGCATTAGCTCGTCGTCTTCGACTACTTGAGAAACGACGTTTAGTTCTTTCGCTCTCTGAGCGGACAAAAAATCTCCGGTCATTATAATTTCGCAGGCTAATTTTATACCGACTATTCTCGCGAGCGCTTGCGTTCCGCCCATTCCAGGCATTAGTCCGAGATTTACCTCTGGAAATCCAAATTTTGCGCTTTTAGCCGCTATAATTACGTCGCACATTAGCGCCAGCTCGAATCCGCCGCCGAGAGCGTATCCAGATACGGCCGCTATCGTTGGGATTTTTACGTTAAAGAGGCTTTCCCATTTTTCGTCGACGAAATTTTCAAGGCAAGCGCTTTCGCTCGAATGTCGTTCTATTTCCGATATATCCACGCCGGCCGCGAAGGCTTTTTTACAGCCCGTCGCTATTAGGACGCTTGCTTTTTGATCTACGCCGCGAATTTCCTCGTCGATTTCTTTCATAAAATCCGACGACAGCGCGTTTAATTTACTTGGATTATCTAGCGTAAGAACGGCGATTGAATCTTCAATAGACAACTTAACGGGCATGTTTTCCTCTTTTATGCATATTATCCG
>JAISHN010000071.1 GCA_031262635.1 Holosporaceae bacterium | reverse complement strand
GCATTTTCAAGCTCGGATGGTATGCTTGCAAGACATTATTTTGTAAAATAAGAAAAATAATTAAGACATTAGTCAGAAGATTACTGAGATGACGCCACAATGGGGTGGAGGAAGGGTTTGTTCCCCCTTCAGGATGATGAAAATACCTAACGCTGATATGGATGAAAAAATCTATTGCGTAGCGTAGCGCAGCGTAGTAGAATTCCTTATCTTTAAAAATCAGAGGAATTTTTATGGCTCGCGTAACGGTGGAAGATTGTGAAAAGGTCGCGCCTAATAGGTTTGATTTGGTTATCTTGGCCGTGCAACGCGCTCGCGAGATCATAAACGGCGCTCCTATTACGATAGAAAGTAAGGACGAAAAAAAGCCGGTTATAGCTCTAAGAGAAATCGCGGCCAGAACGGTTTCGATAGATTCTTTGAAAGAAAACGCCATAAGAAGCTTCATGACCGTCGCTCCCGAAGAAAATTTTGGAGAAGACGCGGATGAAATGCCGGAAGAAGACACTTACGATCCATACGCCGGAATAGAAGTAGCCGCGTTGGAGTCCGGTTCCGCTTCGGCGACCAACGAAGCGTGATAACGACTTTAAAAAAAGCGTAGGCAGTCTTGCGCGATTTTATTACAAATAATAAGCGACTCGTTTCTCAAATTCTTTGTCTGATAGTTTTTGCTATTACATTCGCAGTTCGTCTTGATTCTGTTAATAAAAAAGAAGGATTGTATTGCGACGAAGTCATATCGATACTCGCGGCGAATTATACCGATTATGGTTGGAAAAAATTCTACGACGAAAACGTTACGTACACGGGAAAGCAAATCAAAGAATTAACTTTATGGAATAAGCCGTCGATCGCGGACGCGTTTCAGGATGTTAAAAAACTCTACGTAAACAATAAAGATCGTCCGCATACAAATTTGTACTACTCTTGTCTACGATTATGGTTTGCCGGAGTCGTCACAACCGATTTAAGAAAAATAATTAATCGCGGCTGCGGGTTAAATCTGCTCTTTTTTGCGTTTTCGTTTTTCTTTATGTATAAACTGCTGCGCAGATTATTCAACGACGATTGGCTGATTCCATTCTCTTTGTTGGTCGCGTTTTTGAACGGCGGCTCTATTTCAAACGCGATGTTTCTACGTCCGTATTCATTGCAAGAAACGTTGTTAATCGCGTTTACATATTCGTTCGTTAGACGTTGGGAAGATTTAGAAAAGCGAAAGCTTCTCCTATCTAATCTTAAGGCTTATTGCAAATTTGTTCCTGTCGCGGGATTGACTTTGCTGTCCGGCTATTTCGCCGCAATATATGTCTTAATTCTTATGGGGACGTTAATCTACCTCTCTTGGAAAACGCGGCAAAAAGATAACGTAAAATTCGTCTGTGTTTCTCTATTTTCGTCTTTTTTGTTCGCGAGAGCTTTATACAATAAGTTCTTCTGCGGTTTTACCTGCGGACGAGCCGGAGAAGCTTACAAGCAATTTGGCGACGTAATTATTAATAACCTTATAACTTCCTCGGACGCTTTCTTTCAAATACTGCGGGATCATTGTATCGCCGCTCCGCTTTTGTGGCTCATATTTATGATCGCGATATTTTTTCCGCATCGTAAGAATGAAACTGATAAAAAAGTGTTGACGATTTTTGCGGCTTGCTTCACATGGAGTTTCGGAGTCATGTTTTTAGCTCCGTTTAAAGTCCTGCGATATATAATGTCGTGTTTTCCTTTGATGAGTTTGATAGTTCCATATGCAATTTTTAATATCAACGTCGCTTTTAGAGGCTTAGCGACCGCGACGATATCTGTTTGCCTCATCGCGGCGCATCTAAGCGGTTTTACAAAAGTCGAGCATCTTTTTACTGGGCAAAGCAAACAATTCGAATTTTTTACTAAAAAACCAGATGTTCCCGTTTTGGTTTTAGCTAAGAGATTTTGGGATTGCTCTTATGTTCTTCATCATTTTTCAGATGCTCAAACATATGAGTTTCCCGCGTCGAAAGAATCTTTTGAAAGTAAGTTAAACAAATACGATTCCGCTATAGTTTTGTTTTCCGACGAGTATAGCCCTCAAATAATTCAAAGTCTTATTCCAAAAAACTTTAACGCGGTATCGATAAATAAGCTCGACGCGTTTTCTGGATATGAATTAAGAAAAAACGCCGCTATTCGTTCAGAATAACGAATATAGGAATGCAAGTAGGCTGTACTAGGAAAGATGCGATGAGTGGTATGGGGCTATTTTTGTTGAAACAAGAGGTTTATACTCCGTAATAAGTCGTTGCTAGAAGCGCGAAGTCGCGAAACTTCTTCTTTCTCCGTCATCCTAGAGGAGGGCTTGCCCGACGAAGGATCCAAACGATTTTCCGACGTACTCGCCGTCTGGATCCTTCGCTGCGCTCAGGATGACGAGGGAAACAGAAGCGAGGATGAAGGAAAGGGACGACGAACAAAATTTTTCCTAACGCAACTTAATAACCCATGGCGATAAAAGAAATAACCTGCAAAACCGCTTTGCATTATCATAACAAAAAAATCTCGACTAACTGGGATTTAAATATCTATCGCGGCTGCGCGCACAGATGCGTTTATTGTTTCGCTCAATATTCGCATAAGTATCTGGATACAGATCAATTCTTCGACGACATTTTCGTTAAAACAAACGTCGCCGACGCGCTAAACGCGGATTTTTCAAAACGCTCGTGGAAAGGAGATACCGTTAAAGTCTGCGGCGTAACCGACGCGTATCAGCCGTTGGAGAAAAAATACGTCCTTATGCCGAAAATTATAAGGACGTTCATTCGATATAAGAATCCGATGACGATCGCGACTAAGTCGACGCTTTTATTGCGAGATATCGATCTTTTAGAAGAACTAAACGAAGTCGCGGGAGTCAGCGTTTGCGCGTCCGTTTCCGTAATCGACGAATTCATTCGCGAAAAAATCGAACCGTTTTCCTCTCCGACCGTTGATCGACTGAATATGTTGGGAGAATTAAACAAGCGAGGAATTTGCGTCGGCGCGTTAATGATGCCGATAATTCCGTATCTTACCGACGGCGTAGAGAATCTCGACGCTATTTTTAAACTCGCAAAAGAAAACGGGGCGAGATTTATCCATCCGCAACTGCTGCATCTTCGCGGAAATACGAAAAAAGTCTTCTACGGCTATATGAGCAAACTTTTTCCCGAGCTTCTCGAGAAAATAAAGCCGCTTTACGTCGGAAGCTACGCGGACGAAAATTATCGCGAAGCTTTTGAGCGAGAAATTAAAAATCTTAGAAGAAAACATAATTTTTATAACGAAATTTATAAAAATGAAGATGAAAATAAAAAAATTCAGCTGAAATTGTTATGACTCGCGCTATTGATAAGCATTTTCGCAATAGCGGTGGTGCCTAGGGACGGAATCGAACCGCCGACACAGGGATTTTCAGTCCCTTGCTCTACCGACTGAGCTACCTAGGCGCGATTTTATGTTTGTATAAATTAAATTCAAGTTTTTGTCCATAGTCGTTTTATTATTTTCGCTCATATATAACAAAACAAATCTCCGCGTTATTTTTTTAGACCGCGACAAAAACTCATGCAACAAAAAACTGGTGCCCGAAAGAAGACTCGAACTTCCACCCGCTTGCGCGGACTAGGACCTGAACCTAGCGCGTCTACCAATTCCGCCATCCGGGCTAAAACTACTTCGCTCTCTCTACGTAAGAACCGTCGGACGTGTTTACGACGACTTTTACGCCGGCTTCGATATGCGGAGGCACTAAAATTCTAGCGCCGTTCTCCAATACCGCCGGTTTGTATGAAGCCGACGCGGTTTGGCCTTTTACGACCGCGTCCGCTTCGACGACCTCCATAACGACCGTGTCCGGCAAAACGATTCCGATAATCTCCCCCTCGTAGGAGCTAACTTTAACGACCATATTATCCTGCAAAAAGGCCGCCGCGTCTCCTATTGCTTCTTTGCCGATCTGCAGTTGATCGAAAGTCGACATATTCATAAAAGTGAAAACGTCGCCTTCTCTGTATAAAAACTGATGCTCTTCCTCGTCTAACCTGACTTTTTCCAACGATTCGTCGGATCTAAAACGCTCGTTTAGTTTCGTTCCATTTTTTATTTCTTTTAACTCCGCCTGCACGTAAGCTCCGCCTTTTCCAGGCTTAACATGCTGAAGCTTGCAAACCGTCCACAACTTCCCTTTATGCTCGATCAACGATCCGATTCTCAATTCGTTTGCGCTAATTTTCATATGTCGTCCTTCTAAAAACGGCGTTTGCTAGTCTACGACGACGACGTTTTTTTTCCAATAGCCTTGGAAGAAAATTTTGGCTACGCGCTCGGCAGATTTTTAGTCCGCCGCGCCGCGAGAGTGTATCCTTTCTAAAAGTCTTTCGAGTCTTTTATAGTATTCAGGCTCCGCAAGCTTTGCGACATCTCTAATCGTCATAGAAGAGCCGTATAATTTAGCGTCCTCAAATTCAAGAATACAAGCGCTATCTTCAGGCGCATGATAGTCTAGAGCAAGACTAGGTTCCGTTAGGAAAAATGTGACGAGCGGGATGAGGCTATTTTTGTTGAAACAAGAGGTTTATACTCCGCAATAAGTCGTTGCTAGGCGCGTGAATTCGCGAAGTTTTTCCTTCTCCGTCATCCTCGAGGAGGGCTTGCCCGACGAAGGATCCACGCGCTTTTCCGGCATACTCGCCGTCTGGATCCTTCGCTGCGCTCAGGATGACGGAAAGGAACGACGAACAAAATTTTTCCTAACACGACCTAAAACCCGTTTTTCTTTAGAAACGTCCAAGCCGACGAAGTTTGCAAATTCGTTCATAGTTGGCTCCCGATTATTATTTCAAATAGATAGAAGCGGCGTATCGAGACATATAAACAACATCTTAGAAGATAAAGAATTGGACTACGAGAGTAATGCGCAAAAAATGCGCATTGCAAATTCCGATAAGCCGACTGAGTATTTCAGTCTCAATATGATATTGGCTGTCGGATATCGCGTAAATTCAAAAATTGCGACTAAGTTTCGTCAATGGACGACGTCCATTTATCGGAATATATCAAGAAGGGATTTGCGCTTAACGACGATTTGTTAAAACAAGCCGGAGACGGCGGGTATTGGAAAGAGCTGCTCGATCGCATTCGAGATATCCGCTCGTCCGAAAAAGTATTCTATCGTCAAATTCTTGAAATTTACGCGACAAGCGTTGATTATATGAAGGATTCGAAGGAAACGAGACTTTTCGCCGCCTAAAATGATTTTGAATTTAGCTTTGCTTTCTTGGTAGTCGGCCATTTGCTCCTCCTTTATCGATTGTTTGTGATGATATCGTATTTTTGCTGGAACTCAACGCTGGAAGCGCTTGACAGAGAACACAAAAAAGTATTACAATAAAATATGGCTAGGAAGTTTGAATTTGACCCTGAAAAGGATGCGTTAAACTGGCGAAAGCATAAGATACATCTAGCCACGGCCGCCTTAATCTTTAACGACCCCATGCGCATAGAACGCGCGGACGACAGCGAGAGCAATACGTCGGGAGAGGAACGGATGCAGACGTTAGGGAAGGCGGGCAAGGTTTTATTCGTAGTTTATACGGAACGAAGGAAAGCGACCCGCTTAATTATGGCGAGGCTCGCGACAAGAGCGGAGAAAAGGAGTTATTATGGCGACGACCCGGATAACGATAGAGACTGGACAAAAGCCGACTGAAGCGCAACTGAAAGAGATAAGGGAAGCGGCTAAAGCGCCGGCGACGTATGATCCCGACTGTCCGCCTTCTAGTCCGCAGGCTCTAGCGGAGTTTGCGGCTAAGGCGAGAGCGTTAAGGCAAGCGAAGAAGCGCCTAAAACCAACCGTTACAATTCGTTTAGCTCCTGAGTGTCTAGACGCGTATAGGGCGTTAGGAAAAGGCTACACTGGGATAATGGCGGACGTTTTAACCTACGCCGCCGGACGTCCCGACATATTGAAGCAAGCCGTTTTGTAATTTTTTTAAGGAGGAAAAGATGACTGAAAAATCTAGAGAGCTTTCAAAGCGAATAATATTAACGGCGACTATAATTTTTGCGACATGCGCAAACTGCATGGAGCCGCCTAGAGAAGATCCGGCGGCCGTTCTTTACAGGCGTATGGAAGACCTGTCGGCGTTGGTTAAAGCTGAAAATGATGTCTTGAAAAGATTAGGGATTGATGATGTGAATGCCGCTGCCACAATCGTTGAGCTCATGCTGCTGCAAGATGAGTTAAGGAAAAACAGCGAGCGAGAGCATGCGGATATGTTGTCTATCTGTAGATGTCTGAGCTCGCTAACGGCTGAGCTGAAAAGATTTCATTAAATTATATTAGTTTTAATTATCGCTGACCCAAGCGTCGAGAGTGACTGAGACTAGGTTAAAGGGCTTACTCCACCCCATGGTTGCTCAAACATTGAAGTTACAAGGTTTTTAAGCATTCCCCCACATATTTTTTGGCCCTAATTTCAGAGTATAACATTCTCGAATTTGCATTTTTACCTAT
>JAISHN010000052.1 GCA_031262635.1 Holosporaceae bacterium | reverse complement strand
GCGCAGTACAACGCTCCGAACGCTAAGTTGACGGAAATCAAGGCGGCCGCGACAAAAGCCGCGAATATTAACGCTTGAACGGCGATTGTTTTTCCTAACTTCGGCATTAGTCTTCTTTTTTCAAAACGATTACGTGTTTCAATAAATGAAAAGCGACTTTGGATTTTACCGCGAGCTTTTGCCCCTCTTTTTTAATCGTTCCGACCGGAATATCTTCGCATATTCCATATGCCGACGTTTTAACAACCTCGCCTTCTTCAATCGGAACGTCTTCGCGAAGAGCGGATATCCATAATTTATCGGATCCTCCGCCGGTCATAATCGCGTTAATTTGGCGGTCGCCTATCTTAACGGGAATAACGGCGTTCATATCTGTAATTAATAGCGCCCGACTATGCGCGTCGTTCGTTTCGAGAATTCTTCCGACCAATCCGTCGCAATTTATTACCAAATCTCCGACCGAAACTCCGTCGTTCTTGCCGACGTTCAGTAAAATGGAACGCGTAAAGTCGTTTGAGAAAATATTGATAACTTTTGCGGCGATCGCGGAGTATCTTATCGATTTTTTTAACGACAGCAGTTTTCTTAGCTCTTCGTTTTCCGATCGCAACTTTTTTAGATTTTCTACTTCGGCGCTTAGCGAGATATTTTCATTGCGTAGATTCATTAACGCGCTGTGAACGTCTTCAAAAACGAAGTAGCGAAGGTTTAAGAAGCCTCTTTCAAGAGCGTCGTAACGCCGGTTTATAAATTCGGTCGTCGAATTTACAAAAAATCTGCATTTTTCAAAAAAATAATCGCCGACTTTCATATGAAGAACGACGATTATTCCGCAATAAAACGCGACGCTTAGAACTAGCTTTTTTTTATTTGATCGTTTGAAAAGAGCGGGAGGGCTTCTTTTTCCGTACATCGCGATTAACTAATACGCCTGAAGCAAAACTTTTCGCATTACGCTCAATTCCTCAAGAGTTTTTCCCGTTCCAATAGCGACGCACAAAAGAGCGTCCTCCGCAAGGCTTACCGGAAGCCCCGTTTTCATGCGCAGCAATTCGTCTAGTCCGGTCAAAAGCGATCCGCCGCCGGTCATAACGATGCCTTTGTCGACAATATCGGCCGATAATTCCGGCGGAGTGTTCTCTAGGGCGAATTTTACGGCTTCTACGACGGCGGCGACCGGCTCCATTAGGCTTTCCACAATTTGGCTTTCGGTGATTTGTATTTCTTTAGGAATGCCGGCGATTAAATCTCGGCCTTTGATCGACATAGAGCGGCCTTCTCCTTTTGGGGGATGAATCGCGGCTCCTATTTCTTTTTTAATCTTTTCGGCCGTCGTGTCTCCGACTAGTAGGTTATGATTTTTTCTAATGTAGTTTATAATGGCCTCGTCCATTTTATCTCCGCCGACTCTTACGGAATTTCCGTAGACGATTCCGCCGAGAGACAACACGGCGACTTCCGTAGTTCCTCCGCCTATGTCCACGATCATAGATCCCGTCGGCTCGGTGACCGGCAAACCGGCTCCTATGGCAGCCGCCATCGGCTCCTCGATCAAGAAGACTCTTCTAGCTCCGGCTCCTTCCGCCGATTCTTGAATCGCTCGTCTTTCTACCGCCGTGGCTCCTCGCGGGATGCAAATAACTATCTGCGGACTGATGAAGCTGTTTCTATGATGAACTTTGCGGATGAAATATTTGATCATCTCTTCGGCGATTTCGAAGTCCGCTATAACGCCGTCTTTCATAGGACGAATTGCGGTTATGTTTCCAGGAGTTCTACCGACCATGAGCTTCGCTTCTTCTCCTACGGCGAGAACCCGCTTTTTCCCCTTGCCGTCGTCCGCGAGAGCGACGACAGAAGGCTCGTTTAGAACGACGCCTTTTCCTCTTACGTATACTAAAGTATTCGCCGTTCCAAGATCGATGCCGATATCAGAGGAAATCAGCCCTCGCAAGTATGAAAACATAGTTCGCTCCGTTTAAAATTTATCTCGAATAAGATACATCCCTTTTAATTTAAACGCTAGCCGCCTTTAAGCGTTGCATTTTAGCTCGTCCGGCTTTTTCTAATCTTCGACAGCGCTTCCGATAAAACCATCGCGGCGGAAATCGCCATATTTATCGATCGTCGATTCGGAAGCATTGGAATTTTCACGCGGCTTGCAATTTTAGCGAGATCGTTTTTCAAAAATCCGTAATGCTCTGATCCAACGATTAAAACGTCGTTAGAATCATACTCGAAATCCCAATAAGAGACGGAGTCTTCGCCTATATCTAGCGCTACGAGCCGTCGGCCGTCGCATTCCTCGCAAAACTTTTCGAAAGAATCGTGAATTTTATAGTCCGCAACCTCTATATAGTCCATTCCGGCTCGTTTGAGTTTTTTATCGTCAAAAACGAATCCAAACGGGCGAATCAGATCGATATGAACGCCTAAACACGCTCCCAATCTCAACAAAGTTCCGGCGTTTTGAGGAATTTGCGGATGATATAGCACGAGACTTGGCGTTTTTACGATTTGATCTCGCACAGGTACCATCTCGAATCGGTTGACGATTTTTTCCTAGAAAACGCCCAAACCTCGACGCGGTTTTCGACAAAATCGGCGTCGCCTTCTAAAATCGTTCCATCTTCGGATTTTAAGACGTTGCTCTGCTCGGTTTCAAATTTCACCGTTACGAATATGTCGTCGTCCGTAGTTTCCGCGTCGACAACCTCGCTATTCACAAAACGAACCAATATGCCTTCGAGCGTTTCTTTC
>JAISHN010000035.1 GCA_031262635.1 Holosporaceae bacterium | reverse complement strand
GTTTTTCGTAACATTATTAATTCCAGAAAAATACCTATTTATCAAATCGTTCATGCCCACATAGCCTCATATGATATATCCATATAACCATAGCATCTTTTACGGGGTGGAGGAAGCTTGCGGGAGAGGGTTGGGGTGAGGGGTTGGCGTTTGCTTCACCCCATTGTTTCAGCAAGAGATCCGATAGCGACGCGAGCGTCCAACATCGTTGAAAAACGACTCTCTATCGTCATTCTTGGCCGCAGGCTGAGGATCCAGTGGAACATCAACATCTTCTGGATCCTCGCTTCGCTTCTCGCAAGGACGTAAATGAGAAGTATCATTAATTCCCCCTCACCCCGACCCTCTCCCGCAAGGGGAGAGGGGGAATTCGGCAACTCGTCAAGGCTACGAGGCTTTAAAGCCAAAAGAACAATTCTCTTTTCTTTCTTATTGCGAGGCAGACTCGATGCAATTCTCCCTCTCCCCTTGCGGGAGAGGGTTGGGGTGAGGGGGAATTCCTTCCTCTACATCATCCTCGAGGCCGCTTGCGGCCGAAGGATCCATACGACTTTCCCGATTCTTCGCCGCTTGGATCCTTCGCTCTAGGATGACGGAAGAAGGCGTAAGGGCAGGCAGACCCTGCTCCTACATTATCCGTAGCGCTCGTTTTTTTGTAGAGGCGGGGTTAGCTCGCCAAACAAGGGCGAATAATCATTCGCCCTTACAATCTACCGCAAAGCGCGGCGTTTCGCTTGGAATAATGAAAGTTTAACGCAACTTTTTTCCTCTAACTATGAATAAGAAACGCGTTACTGCAAGCTTATTAACGCCAATATTGCAACCATAGCGAGAAGCAGCATTTTTTTCTGCCAAGTTTCGTCGTTTTCATTTTCCTCGGCTTTATTTTTCACATTTTTGTTTCTTTCGCTCATCTAAACCTCCACATCAAACACGATTCATCATTCTCATCGTCTCAAGAAAAGATTGTTTTTTTATTAACTCGGAGAAAAATATGGAAAAAACTCCATGGGAAAAAATCGCTCGTCCAAATCAACTTCTTCCGGCTGGAGATTGGAACGTCTGGCTGATTCTCGCAGGCCGCGGTTTTGGAAAGACGCGGGCGGCGGCGGAGGCCGTGAGAAAGTGGGCGGTCGACGGACGCTATAAGCGAATCGCGTTGATTTCGAACACTATACAAGAGGCTCGACAGGTTATGGCGGAGGGCGAGAGCGGTCTGCTTTCGATTTCCAACGAAGACGAGAAGCCGCAATTTGTCCCGTCGCGGCGGCTTATTCAATGGCCGAGCGGCGCGATCGCGACTTTGTACGGAGCCGAGAACTACGAGCAGCTGCGAGGGCCTCAGTTCGACGCGGCTTGGATCGACGAATTCGCAAAATTTCAAAAGCCGCGAGAGACGTTTGAACAACTGTCGTTTTCGCTGCGACTTGGACAAAGTCCGAAAGCGATTCTTACGACGACTCCGCGGCCGATACAATTTATAAGAGATCTAATGGCGAGAGACGACGTGTTTACGACGCGGGGAACTTCGCTGGAAAATATCGACAATTTATCTCCGACTTTTTTGAAACAGCTGGAGTATCTAAAGGGAACTCGCTTGGAATCGCAGGAAATTTACGCCGAGATTATAGAGGAGTCTGAAAATACGCTCTGGTCTTGGGCGGATATCGAAAATTGCTACAAATCGCCGCCGCATTTCTTGAGCAACGTTGTGATTGGAGTCGATCCGGCTTTAACTTCCAACGCCGGAAGCGATGAAACCGGCGTGATCGTCGCCGGAATGGACGGTTTCGGGAAGGCTTACGTTTTGGACGATTTAAGCGCGTCCGCTCCGCCGGAAGTTTGGGCGACGCGGGCGATAGAGGCGTATCGCAAATATCGCGCGAGGTTGATGGTCGTGGAAAGCAACGCCGGCGGAGAGCTGCTGACGAATTTGCTGCGATCCGTCGACGATTCCGTCAGGATAAAATCCGTCTACGCGCATGAATCCAAAGTCGCGAGGGCGGAGCCGATAGTCATTCTGTATCAGAAAGGGATGATTTTCCACGCGAGGCAGTTTCGCAAGCTGGAGGCGCAGATGGCGAGTTACGAGCCGAGAAGCCCGTCGCCGGATCGTATGGACGCGATGGTTTGGGCGATGACGGAACTGTTTGAGATTTCTCATGAAACTCCTATTCCGATGATTTATATGATTTGAGGAGGCTGAGGAGCCAGACGGCGAGTACGTTGGGAAAGCGCGCGGATCCTTCCTCGGGCAAGCCCTCCTCTAGGATGACGGAGAAGGAAGAAACTTCGCGGCTTCGCGCTTCTAGCAACGACTTATTGCGGAGTATGAGCCTCTTGTTTCAACAAAAATAGCCACTCATCACATTTTTCCTAACGGAACCTAGGAAATTAGTTTATTGTAAGACGTTAGTATTCTCATTATCCTCGCAAACGGCCTTGACAAATATATATTAATAATATATATTGTAACGGTAGCTTGGAGGCGCTGATGGAAACAACAATATTTATGAACGGACAGTCTCAGGCCGTTAGAATACCTAAGGACTATCGCTTGAACGGCGGAGTTTGCGATATTATTAAAAAAGGCGGAAAGTTAATAATCACAGAAAAGAAAAAGGAAAGTTGGGAACAATTCTTCGATAAATATCAAGGCTCGCCGGAATTTGAAATTGAAAGAAATCATACGTCCGGCAGGGAAATTCCACTATGAATAAGTATGTTCTCGACACCTGCGTTTGCAGCTATATTATTAAGAAAAAACCGGACGTAATAGAAACGTTGTCAAGGAACGTGATAAAACGCGAAAACGATAAGTTGCTCATAACTATTTTTAACCGCGCGGAATTATTAACCGGAGTTTTATTAAAGGAATCGCCGAAATTAAAAAAGACGGTCGAGATTTTTATCGATCGTTTGGAAATAGTTTATTTTACGGAAGCGGCTTCGCTTGAATATGCAAAAATTAGAAGCGAATTACAGAAAAACGGCATTTTATTGGACGACATGGATATGTTAATCGCCGCTTGCTGCGTCGCTGAAAAAGCTACGCTAGTTACAAGCAATTTAAAACATTTCTCAAGAATTAAAAATTTAAAACTCGAGGACTGGACTCGCGACTGACTTATTAGCGGCGTTTTATATCTTTCGTCGACTTTCGTCATTCTTGCGACTTTGAACGTAAATTAATATAGAACCTCTGAATTTAATTTGATAGATTTTCAAAGAAAAAGGTTTGGAGATAGTTTGAAGAAAATAACTTTCGATTGTTCTATTCTTGAAAATGTTCGACTGGCGACCGGCGTGTTTAAAACGACCTTAGACGCTTCGGCTGTTTGCAAAACCGCCAAGCCTGGGCAGTTTATTCACATAAAAACCGGCGGAGAAAAATTTCAGTTGCTGCGTCGTCCGATATCGATCGCCGACGTTTCCGGCGACAGGTTATCTATCATATATAGAGTAGTCGGAGATGGAACTCGTTGGCTTTCGGAACGCGGCGAAGGCGAATTAATCGACGTTATGGGGCCTTTGGGGAACGGCTTTGAACTTAACGCAAAAAAACCGCTTCTAGTAGGCGGAGGAATTGGGATTGCTCCGCTTTTATATCTCGCTCGCGCGTTCGGCGACTCGTCGTCGGACGTTCTTTTAGCTACGCGAAGCGAGGAGGAAACGACATATTGGCTTGAGATGTTCTCGTCTTTTTGCTCGAACGTACATATAGCTACAAACGACGGCTCTTTAGGAACGCGGGGCAACGCTCTCGATATTCTGCCTAATATTGCCGGCAGTTGCGACGCGATATATTCCTGCGGTCCCGCGCCAATGCTTAGAGCCGTGTCGGACTTCGCTCTGAAAGCGAATATTCCGTGTCAGTTGTCGCTCGAGAGCCACATGGCTTGCGGACTCGGCGTTTGTTTATCCTGCTCATGCGCTAGCTCGGATGGAAAACGTAAGAAAATTTGCGTCGACGGTCCTGTGTTTAAAGCTGGAGAGATAGAGCTATGAACAAACTTTCCGTAAATATCGCCGGCATAGAGATGAAAACGCCGGTTATGACCGCGTCGGGAACATTTGGGTTTGGATTAGAATTGGCGAAGTACGTCGATCTTTCCAAGCTTGGCGCTTTAGTAGTCAAAGGAACGACGCTTGAGCCGCGAGCCGGAAACAAAGGCCGGAGGATCGCCGAAACGCCGGCGGGCATGCTAAATTGCATAGGGCTTGAGAATCCTGGAGTTCGCGTTTTCATCGATGAAACCGCGCCGCTTCTAAAGCAATACGACGTTCCCGTAATCGTAAATATTTCTGGAAATACGGCCGAGGAATACGTAGAACTCGCAAAGTTATTAAATATTCAAGAAGTCGCCGGCCTGGAAATCAATATTTCCTGCCCGAACGTTAAAGCCGGCGGCATGGCCTTCGGAACGTCGCCAAAAGCGGCGGCGGAAATCGTAGAAAAAGCGAAAAAAGCGACTTCCAAGCCGATTATAACGAAGCTTTCGCCGAATGTGACGGATATAGTCGAGATAGCGAAGGCCGTCGAGTCGGCGGGGACGGACGCGATATCGCTTATAAATACGCCGCTTGGCATGAAAATAGATATCAAAAAGAAAAAACCGGCGTTAGGAAATGTATTCGGCGGACTTTCAGGGCCGGCGATTCGGCCGATAGCCGTGCGAATGGTCTACCAAGTCGCCGGAGCCGTCAAAGTCCCGATAATCGGCATGGGAGGAATAACGACGGCGGAAGACGCGTTGGAATTCATCATGGCCGGAGCATCCGCGGTCTCCGTCGGAGCGGGAACTTTCATCGATCCGCTTACGGCGATAAAAGTAGCCGAAGGAATAGACGCGTATCTGGAAAAAGAAAAAATCGACAATATAAAACAACTCAAAGGCATAGCTTATGTCTCAGCGCAAAAAGGCGGTTAGTCATTTTTTTTCATTCTTTACAATATTTGTTATGAAAATTCTAGGCGAAAGATGAGCGACGGCAGCTTAAGTATAAACAACCCTAGCGCACAATAACGGCAGTAAGTTTCGCCTGGACACGCTTTGACGCGAGTTGTAGTCTTGCGCTAACTTTAGAGGAAGGCGGAATATGAAGAGGAATCGCAACGCAAAAATAACGGCGACCGTCGGTCCAGTCGTAAGCAATCCGAAGAATCTAGAGAGGTTGTACTTAGACGGAGTCGATATATTTAGAATGAACTTTTCCCACGGTTCTCACGAGGAGCATGCTAAAACTTACGAAGCTATTCGCGCGATAGGTAAGAGGCTGGGAGTTTTTCCGACAATTTTTGCCGACTTACAGGGGCCAAAGTTTAGAATCGGAACGTTTGAAGACGATAAAATTATTTTGCAAAAGGACGACGCGTTTAGGTTTGACCTAGATTCTACCGCCGGCGACTCTAAAAGAGCGTATCTTCCGCATCCCGAGATTTTTCAATCCGCGGAAATCGGGACGCTGCTTCTTCTGGACGATGGAAAATTAAAATTCGAGGTTATATCGCGCGGAAAAGATTACGTTGAAACAAGAGTTCTAGTCGGCGGAGAATTATCGAACAGAAAAGGCGTCGCCGTTCCCAATTTAAAACTACATTCTTCGAAACTAACGAAAAAAGACGAAGAGGATTTGAAATTCGCTCTCAATCTTGGAGTCGATTGGATAGTTTTATCTATGGTTCAAA
>JAISHN010000032.1 GCA_031262635.1 Holosporaceae bacterium | reverse complement strand
GACGCGTCGTTACTCGTCGTCATGACGAGCGACTCATCCGCGTCCTTGTCGCCGCTACTGACGACCGTAGAAAAATTTAGCGACGACGTTGTTCTTTTCGTCAAACGCATCCCTTTACTCTTCGAGAAATCTCTATTATTTTCCTTAAAACGTCCTCTTTTGACTTAACTTTTTCGACGGTCGCCTCTTCGCAGGCGGGAAAAGTGACTATTGAAATTTCCAGCAAATCGATATCCGTTAAATATTGCCGGCCGCCTCTAAAATGGTTGCCCTTGATTTTGTACCCAATAGAAAACCCATCTATCGCTTTGTTTTTCAATAAAGAATAGACTTCTTTTGCCTTAGGAATTTCGAGAAGCAGCCGTCCTTTTATAAAAAGTCCGCGATCGTCCTCGCGAATTTCTTCGATCACTCCGATCGGAGAATTTACGTCGTGCTGCCATAACAACTTCGGCTTTTTTCCCGCGATAGAATCTGCGACGGCGTTTTTAAACGCCCCTCTTGCGACCACGTCGCCGTATCCGTCGACAACGTCAAACACGCTTGCGTAACCGGAAATCTCGCCGTTCTCGTCCAGCGATTTTAGGCATAGTCGCGGCGTCAAATATTTCATATTTTCTCCTTTTTGTTTTTTATTGTTCGAACAAAATTATCTTCCGGCATTTTTTTTAACTCCGCAAGATCTTTTTAAAAAATACATATATTATAATGTATTAACTTTATTTTTTAAAAATATAATTTTTATGTTGCTCTTTAATTAATATTTGGCTTATATTGCTAACATTTTTATAAAGGAGGAAACAAAATGAGAAAAAGTTTAGCTTTTATTGTTGGAGTTTTATGTTGTTCGGCGGGTTCTTATGGGATGCAGGCTCAGGAAGCCGTTCAAGACGCGCTAATCCAATCTGCGCGTCAGTTTTTTTCGGTTCAGACTTCTCCTAGCTCCGCCACAGCTTTATTTAAAGCATGCGCTACTGCCTATCTAGACATCGCAATAACACAGCAGTGGGATTTAGATTTGAACTTTGAATTATTTGCCAGCTTGGGGATAAAACCTAGTCCACATATAGTCGTCACATTAGCTTCACGTGGACAAGTAGAACTAATGAAGCGCCTCCACCTTCCAGAAGCAGGTCACACAGAGGAGGCTGTTGAAGCTTTCATAAAAGCCGCCTTTCGCGAAGACATACCGACGATCAATTATCTACGTGAAACATGCGACGCGACGACACGTGACACTGCTCTAGCCAAGGTGCTCCAGATACAAGAAGACAACAAAGCTTCTAATCGACAACTTTATACTGCTTGTGAATTCGCCGCACACCTCTTACTCAAGTTCAAGTAAACACTTCTTACAACCAATGCGCGACTGCTTTTTGATCGCGCTGCAAGGGGAGCGGAAGGAGGTTCCCTCCCTTTTTACGTCGTTGCTAGAAGCGAAGCTCGAAGCGCGCCAGGAATGCGGAGAAACCAGTATAAATTCTGGATCGCCGCGTCGGACTTTGTCCTTGTATCTTTAACCTAGTCAGTATTTTTATCTAGAATACAGACGGAGAGGCGTGGAGAAGCCGTCTGCGTCCTTGAGCCGTTGAGCGCGTCAAGGCGTTTTAGGATAACGAAAATATTTGATATCTCTGCTCTAAATCGGTTCTTTTAATCCTTTATTTGGATTTATAAAGTATCGTCGCTGAACGCTACGCCTTTCTTTATATAGTCGATCGCCGTTTTTACGTATTCGACGGTATTCTCTGGAAATTCCTCGAGACTAAAAAACTCCAGACCGTCGCATACGTTTGGTTCATTATTTCGAAGTTCTCCCGAGTATTTTTTGCAAGTTAAAAATATATCCGCATACGCTCGATCTTCATGGCGAAACATAACGTGAGCGACTTTTAAATCTTCCCGATTTATTTGAATATTAGCTTCTTCCCTCGTTTCGCGGATCATAGCGTCGATCGCTTTTTCTCCTTCCTCGAGATGTCCGGCGACCATAGACCGCCAACCGTCTCTGTATCCAGTATTTTTCCGTTTAGAAAGAAGAAATTTTCCGTTTTTCTCAAGAACCAAATAAACGCTTACGTAAGTTGTTAGTTTCACGCGTCGTTTCCTCCTTATTATTAATGGAAAGCTAACCGCTTTTTCGTCATCCTAGAGGAGAACGAAGTTCGACGAAGGATCTATGCGATTTTTTAAGCTTCTTCGCCGCTTGGATCCTTCGGCCTCTAGTATTACAAAAAAGTTATAACGGCTATAATACTATATAACTATAAAGTCTTTGTCTAATGATAAAATCTCTTTTTTCAACTCGCTTCTCGCTTCCTCTTGATCTTTTCTCCACAAAAGATGAACGTTAGGTCCCGCGTCGATCGTAGTTATCGGACTATCGCCGTTTAGCCTACGAAAGTTCTTTATCGCATTCAGTACGACTTTTGTTTTTGACGAAATATATCCAAAACTCGGAGACGAAGTTTCAAACAAACCGTGCATGTCTGCGAATTCTTCCCAACATATTTGACAAGCGTCGTTCCATCGATCGCAATTTAGGGCGTTTACTAGATCGACAAAGCGTTTTTCAGCTCTTGACGGCCTGTCCGCAAACAACGGGCTGGTTTCGACTAACTTATGAGCTTTGCTAGACGACACTTTTTTCGGTCTTATATCGACTAAAATTAGATCGTGATTTAATTCTTTGATTTTTATGTCTATTTTTCTAGCTCCATCGCGATCCCACACGCTCCAGGGAGCGAAAAACGATCTGCAAGAGGCTCCCGACGCGGTTCTGCTAATTACGCTCATTTCTTCCGGCGACGGAATGGCCGCGGCTTTCATTTTGCATATCGCCGTTATCGCGCATTTTGTTAGAGCGGCGAAACTCGACGAAGAACTCGCTACGCCGGCCGAATGCGGAAAATTATTGAGGGATCTAACGGAAAAATAGCCGTTGTAATCGTAGAGTTTTTTTATGTTTTGCAAATGCCTCAAGAAGCGATCGACGGATTTTTGATCTAACCCAATATCGTTTACAAAGCGATCTTCATTCGAACAATTTTCAAGATAAACCGTCGTTCGAAATTTATCGAGCGTATAAGATAACGAGACGTTGCGCGGAACATTTCCATCCAATTTTCCCATGTACTTAATTAACGCGACGTTAGAAGGAGCTTCGCTTATCGTCATATCGCGCGCCGTTTATTGTTTCAAACATATCGCGGAAATTTGCCTTCCGCAGATTCCGTTTGTATTTTGTCTCGCGAAACGGTAGCTAAAGTAATTTTCTTGATCTGCGTATGTGTCTATTCCGAGCGAATCTATGTTATCGCGGCTCAATCCCGATTGGATTAATCGATCGCGACAGTATTTAGGGAGATCAAAATGCAATTTGCCGTTTATTGTTAGAAAGCAGTCGCCTTTGTCTTTGAAATCTCGCTTAAAATCGTCGTCGACTTCATAGCTTTCAACGGCGACGCAAGGACCGATCGCCGCCGTTATGTCTTTCGGATCGCTTCCGAGTCCCGTCATTTTTTGAACCGTCGCTTCGACGACTCCAAACGCCGCTCCTCGCCAGCCTGCGTGAGCCGCTCCGATTATTCGCTTTTTTGCGTCCGCGAACAGTATGGGTGCGCAATCCGCCGTTAAAATTCCGATCGCGATTCCAGGCGTATTCGTAACGAGAGCGTCGGCTTTTACGTCCGTTTCGGTTTTGTTATCGACAACGACGCAGACTGCGCTATGCGTTTGATTCGGCGTTATTAGTTTCTTTACTTGTAGTTCTTTTCTTACGATTTCTAGATTTTGTAAAACGACCGCTTCTTCGTCGCCGACAGATTTAGAACAATTCAACGAAGCGTAAACTCCGAAGCTTTTTCCTCCAATTCTGCCGAAAAATCCATGTTCTACAAATTCAGAGAAAATTTTGGCAGATTTAATCCTCACGCCGCTCCTCGTCGTCGGACGGAATCAGTCCCAACGCCAGCATGTATGTGTCTAGGAGTAGATCCTCGGATTCCCGATCTTCCGTTTTCATCTTTTTCAGTCGAATGACTTTTTTCATGATTTTCGGATCGAAACCTTCCAGCTTCGCTTGCTTATAAACGTCGGAAATATGCTCTTGTATTTCCGTTTTTTCGGCTTCTAAATTCTCAATTTTTTCAATATATTGCTTTAATTTTCCAATGTCGCTTGAGTGCATCGTTCCCTCCGAAACTCAGGAGGATCGAGACATGATGCGCAGAAAAAACAACAACAAGGAGAACAACAAAACGCCCCGATCCGACGATAACTATACAATAACGATTGAAAACTATCAATCTGCAGATTAGTATTCGCATCGAAGTCGTTAGGGAATTAGTTTGTTCCGCCGTTCTTGCGATGCGACTGTTTAAAAATTTAAAAAAAATGCCGAGGGAAAAAATTGTTTCAATCCACGTTAAAAAACGCCGTCTCGTTTGAAGGAATCGGCGCGCATAGCGGAAAAATTTGCCGCGTTTCAATAGAACCGGCCGAGTCGGAGATATCGTTTTTAAAAGGCGGCGACGTTATCGCCGCGAATTTTTCCAGCGTCTTGGATTCCAATTTATGTACGAAATTATCGGCCGGCGGAGCGAGCGTCGCTACCGTAGAACACTTGCTTGCCGCTTTTTACGGATTAGGCGTAACTGCCGCTGCGGTAAGAGTCGACGGCGACGAGCTTCCAATAACGGACGGCTCCGCTCTTCCGTTTGTCGAGATGATTTTGTCGGTCGGAATTCGGAAAATCGATAAAAAACGCAAAACGCTGCGAGTATTGAGACCGGTAAAAATTCAAGAGGGCGAAAAATGGGAGACGCTGTCTCCGTCAGACTCGTTCACCATAAACATTGAGTGCGATTACGCGGCGAAAGGTCTAAAAACCGATCCGATTTCGTTTGATTTCGCAACCGGCGACTTTGCGAAGGAGATAGCTCCGGCGAGAACGTTCGGTTTTTTCGCAGAAGCGGAGTTTTTGCGGAAAAACAATCTCGCGTTGGGATCGTCGCTAGAAAACGCCGTCGTTTTTGACGAATGCGGCCGACCGTTGAACAAAGACGGACTAAGGCTGGACAACGAGCCTGTTCGTCATAAAATTTTGGACGTTGTCGGCGACCTATCGCTCGCCGGTTTTGAAATCAAAGCCAGATTTGACGCCTTTTGCCCGAGCCATAAAACGAACCATGAGCTTTTACGCCGGCTTTTTGAAGACGACGAGAATTATGAGATAACGGAAGAGTAAGTATGGATTATACTACGCCGCGTCGCGCGTTTTTCGCTATTATAAAAGAACAAGCATTTTCGTTATTGCGAGAAGAGCGTAGCTTGACGCGGCAATCCAGCGATACTGCCGCCGCTTTTTCTAGCGCGTTTCGTCGCTTCGCTTTTCACAATGACGTAGAGGCGGCTATTGTCGACGCGGCGCCATGAGGACAAACCCTTCTCTTTATATCATCATGGAGCGGAGCGAAGGATCCATTCGGCGGAGACGCGGAAAAATCTCATGGGTCATTCATCTAGCTTTGCTCTTCTAGCGCGGAAAATAGAAAGTAATACTCCCATGACCCTTCGTATAAACATAAACGCTAAAGCAATAAGCTACGCGATCTTAGTCCTTGCCTTATGTTTCATATCCGTTTGTATCCTATGGAAAGCAAATTGGGTGTTCGATATCTTTTGGGCGGACGATTACCAACTTGTCGGAAGAACGGCCATTGGAAAGCCGAGTCATGCTTTTACAGGCTCCGGCAGATTTTGGCCTCTTGGTATTTGCGATTATTGCATATTGTTATTATTTGGATCATATGGAAGAAGCGTCGTCGCGCATTATGCGTATAACTGCGTCGTAATGATTCTTTCAAGCCTAATGTTATTGGCTTTCCTAAACAAAATTACTAAGGATAAGAATTTAATATCAGTTTTTTGTTTATTGCTTTTATTTTCGACTTCTAGTTTTTTGCTAATCCACATGTCGTGCATTTTCCCTGAGAGGATGATATTTTTCATGTTCGCCGCATTTATGTTGTGCGCGGCAAAGGGATGTGAAAAACAATCGACGCTATATTACTGCGCGACGTTTTTAGCGGCGGCTTACGCTACATACCTTAAAGAGCAGATATTTGGAGTTGTCGCTATTATTGTCGCGACAAATCTAATTTTTGGAGAAAATTCCAGAAAAGACAGAATTTTTTATTGTTCTTTGTTAGCGAATTCAGCAATTTTTGTCGCGATATACGTTTATAGACACTTTTTCAGAGATCAAGGCAAACCGTATGCTCAAATAATTTCGAATTTTTCAGAATTATCATTCGCTCAATTTAACAATGAGCCGATTTTGTATTTAATTGCGACGATCGCTTTTATCAGAACGTATTCTATTTTAATTAAGAAAGATAAGAGTCGCGTCTTTACCGATTCGTTATTATTCGCGGGCGTTGGAAATACTTTAGCTTATTCCTTGCTTAAGTTATATTCTCCTTATTACGTTTTTCCATCAATATTGTTGAGTATTCCTGCTTTAGCAGTTTTTCTTTCTAAAGGTAAGAAATTTAAAATCATAGGAGCTGTTTTATCGGCGATTTTATGTTCGCTGTTATCTATCCGAAACTCAAAAGAACAAGCGATTAACATTTGGAAGCATCGAGAAGAAGATCATTTTATTTTCGATCGACTTATTAACGAATATCAATCTGGAAAAGACGTTTATTGGATTTCTCTAGAATATGAAGATCCTTTATACAAAAAGTTAGATAAGAAAAAATTCGAGGCGTATGAATTCTTTCTTAATTATTATTTTGGAAGAAAGTTTCCCTTAAAAAAGATCATGAACTTGGATCAGTTAACCAAAAATTCAGTGGCAATTTTTTCAGAAGAAACTGCGTTAGCGCCTTCTTTTTCCGTTGTTTCGAAAAAATTGGAAGAAAAAGGACTAAAGCTTTCGCAGACTCTGACTGATCTTACGTCAAGAATTTATAGATCGGAAAATTGATAAATGAAGACGATCTATCTCTCATATGTGATTTCCTTACGTCATCCTTGAGCGAAGCTATATACGACAGAGACGTATGAAAATCGCTTAGATCGCTCCCTTGGACTTCGGGTTTGTTCCCTTCCTCCACCCCGTAAAAGATGCTATGGTTATATGGATATATCATATGAGGCTATGTGGGCATGAACGATTTGATAAATAGGTATTTTTCTGGAATTAATAATGTTACGAAAAAC